>NZ_JBFSVE010000021.1:0-73807 GCF_041467715.1 Vibrio sp. 10N.247.311.14 | reverse complement strand
CTTGTACGGTGGTGTGAGAGGACGGAGGCCGTGAGGCCTCCTCCTACTCGATTGTGTTCTTATGATTTGTTTTATTATTTGAAGCTGAGTGAGAGTTACTCGACGTCTTCTTCCTCGACATCCAAATCGAGTTCTACATCTAGAGGTTCGGCAGAAAGAATGATGCCAGTGTTGTCTGCGTAGAGGTAATCTTCAGGTAAGAAGGTCACGCTGCCAAAGTTCACTGGAACGTCTAATTCACCGACACCTTCTTGGCTCGCACCAACAGGGATAGAAGCCAAGGCTTGGATACCTAGGTTCATGTCTTCAAGCTCATCGACTTCACGAACGCACCCGTAAACCACAATCCCTTCCCACTCATTGTCTTCGGCAAGTAGGGCTATCTCAGCATCGATCAGCGCTTTACGTAGTGAGCCGCCCCCATCGATTAACAACACACGCCCCAGACCGTCTTGCTCTAGTACAGAGCGAATCAAAGCGTTGTCTTCAAAACACTTTAATGTCGTGATCTGTCCTGCGAAGGATGCACGTCCACCGAAGTTGCTGAACATTGGCTCCACGACATCAACTTGATCCAAATATATGTCGCACAGTGCTGAAGTGTTGTATTCCATTAGTATACCTTTTGAACAATGAGCTTACTTTGAGTATATCGGCGCTTGATCCCTTTGCAATGATTAGTCTCATTTAACTCAATAGAGTTTGAGCTACGACAACCCCTGCAAACAATAGGTTAGTGACCAGTGAGCATTTCACAATCACGGGCATCATTGGTGCAATTTGCGCTGGCTTTTCGGTTTCCCAAACGGCTTTGCCATGCTTGTAAACAATAATAATGCTCAGCAAAAACGGTAGGCTGATCCAGACCGGTTTTTCTTGAATAAGCAGGTAGATAGCGAAAGACGCAAGGGCGAGGCCAAGCAGAGCAAAATGATAGTGTTTGGCTTTGCGTTGTCCTAGGCGAACCGCCATGGTGCGCTTACCACATTCGCTGTCGTTTTCGATATCACGCATGTTGTTGATATTGAGTACCGCAACCGCCATCAAGCCACAGCCCAATGCCGGAAGGAATAGGCTTGGTTCAACATGGCCAGTGTGCAAGAAGTAAGTCCCTGAAACACCTAATAAACCGAAGAAGATAAATACCGATAAGTCGCCAAGGCCAATATAGCCATAAGGCTTATTACCGACGGTATAAGCGATGGCAGCAACAATGGCTAATATGCCTAACGCAATGAAAGATAAGATACTTTCAATCGAGGTTAAGGCATGAAAAATAAGAATCAGCCCAGCGACCATAGTAAACACGATGTTGAGGATGATCGCTTGCTTCATGGTTTTCGCTGTTACCGCGCCAGATTGCATGGCACGTGTTGGCCCCAGACGATTTTCGTTGTCTGTGCCTTTTACGGCGTCGCCATAGTCATTGGCTAGGTTCGATAAAATCTGTAATAGGGTGGCGGTTAAAAATGCCAGTAGGGCTATCGATAAAGAAAACTGACCACCGGCGAACGCTAAACTACTTCCTGTAAGAATAGAGACAAGTGCGAGAGGCAGAGTTTTTGGTCGTGCGGCATCAAGCCAGATCAGTAGAGATTGTTTCATCGTAGGTCTAATTCTTTGTAAGTCTTCGTTTCATACTGTGATTTGAGTATACGCCCATTTTTCGGGTAATAAAAAGCCCACTCGAAAGTGGGCCTTGAATTCGCTTATTAGCTGCTATTTCTTTGAGATAGAGCAATAAGTTGGAGTTTTGTGTGCTACAGGATGAAGCGACTTAGGTCTTCGTCTTCTACGAGCTCGCCAAGCTTAGATATTACATAAGCTTCATCAATCAGCAATTTACTGCCTGCTCGGTCTGTTGCGTCAAATGAAATTTCATCCATTAGGCGCTCCATGACTGTGTGTAGACGACGCGCACCGATGTTTTCAGTGGTTTCGTTCACACGCCATGCTGCGTCCGCAATCTGGTTGATGCCATCTTCAGTGAACTCAATGTTGACATCTTCTGTTTTCATTAGGGCAATATATTGCTCTGTTAGAGATGCTTTTGGCTCAGTTAGGATGCGTTTGAAGTCATGTGCTGATAGTGCTTCAAGTTCTACGCGGATTGGTAGACGACCTTGTAGCTCAGGGATCAGGTCAGATGGCTTAGCCACTTGGAATGCGCCTGATGTGATAAACAAGATGTGGTCAGTTTTAACCATACCGTGCTTGGTTGATACTGTGCTGCCTTCGATAAGAGGCAGTAGGTCACGCTGAACACCTTCGCGAGATACATCTGGGCCTGAACTGTCGCCACGCTTACAGATTTTGTCGATCTCATCGATGAATACGATGCCGTTGTTTTCAGCGTTGAAGATCGCGTTCTCTTTCAGCTCTTCTTGGTTCACAAGCTTCGCAGCTTCTTCTTCCGTCAGTGCTTTGAATGCGTCTTTGATTTTCATCTTACGCTTTTTCTTGGTGTCGCCCGCTAGGTTTTGGAACATGCCTTGCAGCTGGTTTGTCATCTCTTCCATGCCTGGAGGTGACATGATTTCAACGCCCATTTGCGGTGCGGCTACATCAACTTCAATCTCTTTGTCATCTAGCTTACCTTCACGCAGTTTCTTGCGGAAAATCTGACGAGTGTTTGAAGAGGTTGTCTCTTCAGTTGATTGCTCGTTCTGACCCCAAGCATCACGCGCTGGTGGTAGAAGGGCATCAAGAATGCGTTCTTCAGCTTGTTCTTCAGCGCGGTATTGTACTTTTTCCATCGCTTGTTGGTGCGTCATCTTGATCGCAACGTCCGTTAGATCACGGATGATGGTTTCAACTTCTTTACCAACGTAACCCACTTCGGTGAACTTAGTCGCTTCTACCTTGATGAAAGGCGCGTTTGCTAATTTCGCTAGGCGGCGAGCGATTTCAGTTTTACCTACACCCGTTGGGCCAATCATCAGGATGTTTTTTGGCGATACTTCAACACGTAGGCTTTCTTCAAGCTGCATACGGCGCCAGCGGTTACGAAGAGCGATAGCCACTGAGCGCTTAGCGTTGTCTTGGCCGATAATGTGGCGATTGAGTTCGTGAACAATTTCGCGAGGAGTCATCTCAGACATGGTTTTTCCTTAATTCTTTAATCACTGTTGAATACAACGTTATTGATGGAAGCGGTCGTTACTCTGGCTATGGCAGCTCAACGGTGCTTTCTAGTTCTTCAATAGTGTGGTGATGGTTGGTGAAGACACAGATGTCGCCTGCAATGTTCAGCGACTTTTCTGCGATTTCACGCGCATCTAAATCAGTATTTTCTAATAGTGCAGTAGCGGCTGCTTGAGCGAAGTTTCCGCCCGAACCGATCGCAATCAGGTCGTTCTCAGGTTGAACTACGTCACCGTTACCTGTGATGATCAGTGAAGCGGTCTCATCCGCTACTGCTAACAGTGCTTCTAACTTACGTAGAGCACGGTCGCTACGCCAATCCTTCGCTAGCTCAACTGCCGCTTTGGTGAGATGGCCTTGGTGCATTTGCAGCTTGCTTTCAAATTTTTCGAATAGCGTGAAAGCATCAGCCGTACCGCCAGCAAAACCGGCCAGTACTTTGTTGTTGTATAGGCGACGTACTTTACGGGCGTTGCCCTTCATTACTGTATTGCCCAGAGATACTTGTCCATCACCCGCGATGACGACTTTATTATTACGACGTACAGATACAATGGTAGTCACGAGTCGACCTCTTTTGATTATTATTTATGGTTACTACTTATATGTGGCTCCACTATCATGAATTCAAGTGCCACTTTTAATGGTATGTCATATCAAAAAAAACTAAATGTTACCAGTTGTTTCAAGCATCCATTACCTGTTGAGCCTATGTGTGGCAAGGGTTGGTGGGTTAATAGTTTGTGATAAATATAAAAAAAGATAAAACAAATTTCTAACGTGAAATGGTTAACACTTTTTGTTTGATTTATAAGGAATGATGCTCACTAATCAGTGGTATTCACTACATAAGGAGTAGTGTGATGAATAGTGACAATATCAGTTTTTTTAATAGAGATATGGTTCTGGATGAGCTGTCTATACTGCATCATCTGATGTATCAGGAGGCGGGCGAGTGTTCAACAGAACATCTAAAAAACTCGGTCAACGTTTTTCTTAAACGTCCATTTCCTAACGTTTTAGCGCACTTGGATTTTTTTGGTTACATCGAGATAAATAAGGAGCAGGTCTACCTGACTGACTTTGGGCTTGAGTACTACGAACAAGTACCTCAGTTTCGTTAAAACGCACTCTTTTGATTAACATACTGGTATTGCTTGTGCGATGAACTATTGAACGCTTTCAAACAGCAATAGGGGGAATCCTCTTCCCCCTATTATATATTGAGTTGATTAAGACCCGTCTTTCCAAATAGCGCAAGGTTCAATTTTCGCTCGTTGCAGCTTATGGCGATCGCGTTCTGCGTCACGCTTCAACTTGTATGGCCCTAAAACCACACGGTACCAGCTACTGCCATCTTTCTTGCGGATCTCACTTGAGATACCTTGGAAGGCAATATCCAACTTACGTGCTTCTGCCTGCGACGAGGTTTTGTAAGCGCCACACTGCATGATGTAAGGGATCTTAGAGATCTGTTGCTCTTTGGCTTTTACTTCAATCTCGCGGCTTGGCAGCGTTTCAACGTAGTCCCACTTCTCTTCAGGAGGCGGCGGAATCACTTTCGCTGGTTTTGGCTTAGGTTTTGGTTTGGTTGCCACAGGCGTTGGTGCAGGCGGCTCAGGATCATTACTCAATAGGTAAAGTCCGTAACCAAAACCACCGGCAAGGAGGATCGCCAAAAGACCACTGCGCCAAGGTTTACGGCGAGGGGCTTGTTTTTTGGTCGGTTTTTTCGTGCCACGACCGCGCTTTACATAATCTCTATTAGCCACAAGACAATTCAATAGTTGCTGATTCTGCCCTCATGGTAATCCAGATTGCGCGAGGATAATAGTGCAGAAATGGAAGCGGCACATCAAAATGTGCCGCAGATTTATAAGGGTATTTCTAAGGGTTATATTCGAGGTGGCGCTGTACTGCCTCGAACCACTAATTTAGCTTCAAGCAGACGCGAACCTGCTTGCACATCGTTGCCTTTTAATAGATCAAGCATCATCAACATCGCTTGGCGTCCAATCTCATAACGAGGCTGAGAAATGGTGGTTAGCGGTGGATCGCAGTATTGAGCGAATTGGATGTCATCGAAGCCGACAATCGATAGGTCTTGAGGAACGCGCAAGCCCAGCTTCTTCGTTTCTTGAATCGCACCAATCGCCATCGCATCGTTGTGACAGAAGATAGCTGTAGGTTGTTCAGGAAGTGCCAGTAATTGACGAACCGCTTGAGCGCCCGCTTCAAAGGTGAAGTCACCGACCGTGCTATAGGCTGGATTCATTGAGACTCCGGCGCGACGCAGCGCTTGCTGGTAGCCTTGTTGGCGGAACTTACACAGTGTTGCCGATACTGGTCCTGAAATTTGAGCAATACGCTTATGACCTAACTGAGCTAGGTAGTTCACCGCTTCAAAGGCAGAGGTCAGGTTATCGATGTGTACCGTAGGCAGTTCAAGCTCAGGGGCAAACTCACACGCCATTACCATTGGTGGTAAATTCTTTTGTTCAGATTTACTGACATCAAATGGATGGTCAGTGCCAAGCAATAGCATACCGTCAGCTTGTTTGGTGAAAACTAAGTTAACAAACGAAGACTCACGCTTCTTTTGTTGGCCGCTATCACCCAGTAAGACAAGGTAGTCATTTTCTACTGCGGCATCTTCGATACCACGAATGATCTCGGCGAAATAAGGGTCACAGATATCAGGAACGATAGTGATGATGGTTTTTGATTCGTTGCGACGTAAGTTTCTAGCTAATGTATTGGGTGAGTATCCAGCTTCAAGTACTGCTGTTTCCACTCGTTTACGAGTCGAAACTGAGACTTTCTCAGGGTTCATCAATGCACGTGATACCGTGGCTGTTGAGACGCCTGCTAGCTGGGCAACATCCTTCATTGTCGCCATAAATTAAACCCTCTTTTAAGTTCCTTTGTCGCCTAAGTATCTAAGGCGTGAATAATAAATGTAATCGAATAGATATTATGAAAGTGTTGCTAACACTTTTTTTATTGCAATATTTTATTCGTTTAATCCGTGTAAAGTTACGGCTAGATTAACAAAAATCACATGACTCGTGTGAACTTGCTCACGAGAAATATGAAATATTTGTGAACAAACTTATCATTAGTTTTAACCCGAAGGGGTTTAGCTCAGATCTTGCGGCTCTATGTCGAGTGACCAACGAACTTTTTTCGCGGCGGGTAACATATTAATTGCCGGCTTAGCGCTCATTAATAGCTTCTGCATTAACGAGCGAGTTTGAGTCTGTAAGATTAACTGCCAGCGCGATTTGCCTGCTCGTTTTGCTAATGGGGCTGGGGTTGGTCCTAGCACCATGCAATATTGGTCAAACAGCGGGTGCGATTCCAATGTGTGACGAACCTGACGCAAGAACTCTTCCACCAAGCGAGTGTCATTGGCTTCTGCTCTAAACAGAGTCATAAAGGTATAAGGCGGTAACATTGCCTGCTTACGTTCTGCCAGCGCCGTCTGAGCAAAGTGGTTATAGTCTTTGTGAAGCAAGGCTTGCAACAACCCATGTTCTGGGTGGTGAGTCTGTAAGATCACTTCACCGGGTTTGCTTGCTCGTCCTGCGCGTCCCGCTACTTGGATGAATAGCTGGGCAAGACGTTCAGAGGCACGGAAGTCACTACTATATAAAGAGCCATCCACATCCAATAACGCCACAAGTGTCACGTCAGGGAAATGGTGACCCTTAGCAAGCATCTGCGTGCCGATAAGAATTTGGAATTCACCCTTACGAATCGACTCGAGCGCGCTTTCTAAGCTGCCTTTACGACGGGTGCTGTCGCGGTCAATACGAATGGTTTTGTATTCCGGGAATAGTTGACCAAGTTGAGCTTCTAACTGCTCGGTACCGACACCCACTGTCACCAAGTTCACAGACCCACAACCTTGGCAGTTGTGCACGATATGCTGCTGAGAACCACAGTGGTGGCAGCGCATCTCATTACTGTATTGGTGATAGGTGTAGTAAGCATCACAACGTTTACACTCGGCTGTCCAACCACAATCGTGACACATCAATGCCGGAGAAAACCCTCGGCGATTGAGGAACAGCATCACTTGGTTGCCTGCTTTGAGGTGTCTTTGCATCTCTGCAATTAACGACGCAGACAAACCACTTTCTAGATATTCACCTTTAACATCCAACACCTTATTGGTGGTCGGCAGTGCGACACCCGCACGTGAAGTCAGGGTGAGATAACTGTATTTGCCGATCTGAGCGTTGTGCAGCGTCTCAAAGGCTGGAGTCGCCGAGCCTAACACAACCGGGATCTGCGCTTTATGAGCACGCATGATCGCCACATCTCGAGCGTGGTAGCGCAGGCTATCTTGCTGTTTATAAGACGCGTCGTGTTCTTCATCGACAATGATAATACCTAGGTCAGCAAATGGCGTGAACAGAGCTGAACGGGTACCAATCACGATGCCTGCTATTTTATCGCGCGCCGATAACCACGCATTCAGGCGTTCTGAATCGTTTAAACCTGAGTGGATAACCTCAACAGGCACATTAAAGCGTCGCTTAAAGCGGTTAATCGTTTGAGGAGTGAGACCAATCTCGGGCACGAGCACTAACGCTTGTTTACCTTGATCGAGAATCGGCTTAATCATATTCAGGTAAACCTCGGTCTTACCTGAGCCAGTAACGCCCTCTAACAGGAAACAACCAAAGTCGGTTTGGCTATTTACGGTCGCAATCGCGATGGCTTGTTCGGCATTGAGCTTAGGTTTGTCTTGGTCATTCTCAAGTTCAACTGGCCATGGCTGACGTTTTGGCTTTTTCTCTACTGATTCAATCCAGCCTTTCTCTTCTAACGTTTTGAGTACGGCACTGCCAACTTCTTCATCAATGAACTCTTGATGAGGAACCGGACCGTGCTCAAGCATGTGCATCACTTTGGCTTGCTTGACCGCGCGACCAAAACCTTGCATCAGTTGGTCTTTGCCTGATGGTGTTAACTGCCACTCAACCAGCGTCGCGAAGTCGGCGGCTTTGCCTTTTCTTAGAGCGCTCGGAAGGGCGTTAGCAAAGGTTTCGCCAAGGGGGTACTGATAAAACTGACTGCACCACATTAACAGTGAATAGACAGATTCCGGCCAAACGGGTTGGTTGTCTAATAAGGCTTTAATGGGCTTGAGCTTATCTAGCTCGAATTCTGATTCGTTAACCAGAGCCGTGACAATCCCAGTTAAGGTTTGTCGTCCAAAAGGCACAGAGACGCGACCACCAATAATCGGGAATAGGTGGTTTGGAATCTTGTAATCGAACTGCTTGTCGAGTGGAACAGGCAGCGCCACACGGGCAATCATTGGACGCATAAAGGGACGGCTTTATCTGAATTGACGAGAGCGAACAGTCTAAAGGATAAGGCGGTTAAATTCGAGAAGCAGTTTGAATGTGATGTGGCAGAGAAGCGGGTGAGGTTGGGGCCAAGCCAAGAATCACAGCCAGCAAAGGAAATAACGCCGATATTGGCGAAAAATGTATCAAATCAGTTGATCCTGCTTTATAGATTCATTACTATACTGCGCCTTAAAGGTATGGCTTCATCACTCTTTTGTGTCGATGCGGTGTCTTTATTTCTTTTTTTAAACTACGTGTGGTGTGCGGCTTAGAATCGTATAGCGACACGGCCTACTTGAGGTTATCCCATGAAAGCTGGAATCCACCCAGAATACAAAGCAGTTACTGCAACTTGTTCTTGCGGCAACACATTTGAGTTCAACTCAACGCTAGCAAAAGAATCAATCCACCTAGACGTATGTGACAAATGTCACCCGTTCTACACTGGTAAGCAACGTATCGTAGATACTGGCGGCCGTGTTGATCGCTTCAACAAGCGTTTCGGTGCTCTTTCTAGCAAGAAGTAATTCTCGCTATTTAGACATGAAAAAGGACACTTCGGTGTCCTTTTTTGTTGCCTGTAATTTGAGAAAGCACTGACTTCTATTCAAGCATCACTCTCACCCAACGATAAGTTGCCTCTCTATTCTATTTCAGGGCAATTCCTTGCGTATCTCTCTTCACCAAAATTCAGCACGAAACTTCAACAAGCGATAGTAATTTCAACTGCTCACTGGTCTTATTAGTAGTGAAATCTCGTTTTTTAATGAGACAGAGGCTTCAACCACCTAGGAACTTTGAAGTACATCCATTAACATGAACAAGATCCCCCAAATAATAATATCCTAGGAACCTACACCTATGTCTGAAGACAGCAGCCAAGCTCAATCCTCTCAAGAATTATCACCTCAAGAACAATTCCGTCAGCAAGCTCTTGATTACCATGAGTTCCCAATTCCAGGCAAAATTGCCGTAGAACTGACGAAGCCTGCAAACTCTGCAGAAGACCTAGCACTTGCATACAGCCCAGGCGTGGCTGAGCCTGTTCGCGAGATCGCACAGAACGTTGATAACGTTTATAAGTACACAGGTAAAGGCAACATGGTTGCAGTTATCTCTAACGGTACAGCGATTCTTGGCCTAGGTAACCTTGGCCCTATTGCTTCTAAACCTGTTATGGAAGGCAAAGCGCTCCTGTTTAAGCGTTTTGCTGGTTTAGATTCTATCGATATTGAAGTAAAACACCGCACAATCGATGAGTTCGTTGATACAGTTGCGAATATCGCAGATACATTCGGCGGTATTAACCTGGAAGACATCAAAGCACCAGACTGTTTTGAGATTGAACGTCGCCTGATTGAACGTTGTGATGTTCCGGTATTCCACGATGACCAACACGGTACTGCGATTGTAACGGCAGCGGGTATGCTGAATGCGATCGAGCTTCAAGGTAAGAAACTTGAAGAGTGTAAGATCGTTTGTTTAGGTGCTGGCGCAGCGGCGGTTGCTTGTATGGAACTACTGATTAAGTGTGGCGCTCAGCGTGAAAAAATCTACATGCTTGACCGTAAAGGTGTGATCCATACTCGTCGTGATGACCTAAACGAATACAAAGAGCTGTTCGCAAATAACACTGATAAGCGTACGCTTGAAGATGTTATCGAAGGCGCTGACCTGTTCTTGGGTGTATCGGGGCCGAATCTACTGCCTGCTGAAGCACTAACGTTGATGGCTGATAAGCCTGTTGTGTTTGCATGTTCAAACCCAGATCCAGAGATCAAGCCTGAGCTTGCACACGAAGTTCGTTCTGACCTAATCATGGGTACAGGCCGCAGTGATTACCCTAACCAAGTAAACAACGTACTTTGTTTCCCATTCATTTTCCGTGGTGCACTAGACGTGCGTGCGAGCGAAATTAATGACGAAATGAAGCTAGCGGCGGTTAAAGCGATTCGTGAACTGGCGAAAGAAGAAGTTCCAGCTGAAGTACTAGCAGCTGCGGGCGAGACTGCACTGGAGTTCGGTAAGGGTTACATCATTCCTAAGCCAATGGACCCACGTCTACTTCCTCGCGTAGCACGAGCAGTTGCGGAAGCGGCTGTTGAATCTGGCGTAGCTCGTATCGAGATGCCTGCTAACTATATGGCTTAATAGCTGTTGCTCTATTGAGCCAAAAAGAATAATAAAAAACCGACTCATCTGGAGTCGGTTTTTTTATGTCTATCATTCACAGCGCAATCATAAAAAGCTATGCGCGATGTGATAAATAAGGTTCAGCTAGAGCGAATCAATAATGAAGGCAGTGACTGAGTTGTTTTTATTCTTCGTCAAACGCTTCGAACTCGATACCCATCTCTGTCATCAGCTTTTTCACTTCAGCAGGAATATCGTCTGGGCGGTCTTTACGAAGGTCTTCATCCGTTGGTAGTGGTTGGCCTGTGTACGCATGTAGAAAGGCTTCGCACAGTAGCTCACTGTTTGTTGCATGGCGTAGGTTATTAATCTGGCGGCGAGTACGCTCGTCAGTAAGAACCTTTAACACTTTTAGAGGGATAGAAACTGTAATTTTCTTTACTTGTTCGCTTTTCTTTCCATGCTCAGCATATGGGCTTATGTATTCACCATTCCAGTCGGCCATTGCGTACCTTCATCACTTTAGTTGTTAGAATAAATTAATAGTGGTGATTTTAGCGGGATTTACTGCCATAAGCAAAGACATATAGACGTCTAGAAGTGTTGACGTCTCACGTTTATGAAAGTAAAGTGAATAACATATATCTAACACAGCCGCAAAATGCCGACAAGCCGCTGTGATTCTCAGACGCAAAACTTGTAAGGAAGCACCTATGAGCAGCCGGAAGCCAGCAACAATCGCAGTACGTACTGGTATCGAGTCAGACACGCAACACCATGCCGTTGTCCCACCCATTTATCTTTCGACTAACTATGGGTTTCCCGCTTTTGGTGAAGTGCCAAAGTACGATTACACCCGTTCTGGTAACCCAAACCGCGGTTTATTAGAGACGGCACTGTTTGAGCTTGAATCAGGCAAAGGCGCGGTTGTGACTAACTGTGGTACTTCGGCGCTTAACTTATGGGTTTCGGCTTTCTTAGGCGGCGATGATCTTATTATTGCACCGCACGATTGCTACGGCGGTACTTACCGTCTGTTTAACACTCGCTCGCTAAAAGGTGACTTCAAAGTTCTGTTCGTTGATCAATCGGATCAAGCGGCACTGGATGCGGCGATCGCGCTTAAGCCAAAGCTGATCTTAATTGAAACCCCATCGAATCCACTGGTTCGTGTGGTTGATATTGCAGAAACTTGCCGCAAAGCGAAAGAGGTTGGTGCTCTGGTTGCTGTCGACAACACGTTTTTGACACCTGTGTTCCAAAAGCCTTTAGAGCTGGGGGCGGATTTTGTTATCCACTCTACAACCAAGTACATCAATGGACACTCAGATGTTATTGGTGGCGTTGTGGTCACTAAGACAGAAGAGCACGCTGAAGAGCTAGCATGGTGGGGCAACTGTATTGGTGCGACCGGCACACCATTTGATAGCTACATGACTTTACGTGGTATTCGTACGCTAGGTGCGCGTATGCGAGTTCACGAAGAAAGTTCGCGTGAGATTCTAGCGTCTCTACAGCAACAAGATCTCGTCGGCACTATTTACCACCCAAGCCTTCCTGAACATCCGGGTCATGATATCGCGAAGAAACAGCAATCGGGCTTTGGCTCAATGCTCAGCTTTGAGTTTGCGGGCTCATTCGAGGCGCTTAAATACTTTGTTGATAAGTTAGAGCTGTTTTCTTTGGCAGAATCATTGGGCGGTGTTGAAAGCCTGATTTGTCACCCTGCGTCTATGACTCACCGCGCGATGGGCGAAGAAGCATTAGCAGAAGCCGGTGTTTCTCAGCAACTACTGCGTCTATCTGTTGGCCTTGAAGATGCAGAAGACCTAATCGATGACCTCAAGCAAGCGTTTGAAAGAACACAGCGCTTTATCGCTGAAGGGGAGGGTTAATAATGGCAACCTTTCGCCAGCTACATAAATTTGGTGGCAGCAGTTTAGCAAATCCTGAATGTTACCAACGTGTGGTCAACATTCTTAGAGAATACTCATCAGCATCTGATTTGGTGGTGGTATCGGCAGCAGGCAAAACAACCAACCGCTTAATTGAGTTCGTTGAAGCGCTCGACAAAGATGGTCGTATTGCCCATGAATGCCTACAAGCACTTCGTCAGTTCCAACTCGATCTGATTGAAGCACTGCTTGAGGGTGAATCAGCCGCACAACTTACTGCAACCATTCAACAAGAATTTACCGCTTTGGGTGAGCTAACGGCTCCCTTGAGCGAAGCACAAAAAGCAAAAGTGCTTGGACACGGTGAGGTTTGGTCTTCACGTCTACTCGCTGCTTTATTGTGCCAGCATGACTTACAAGCGGTTGCTCAAGATGCGCGTGCCTTTTTACGTGCAGAAGTGGGCGCTCAGCCTGAAGTCGACCGCGCACGTTCTTACCCTCTGATTAAAGAAGCTCTGGCGCAGCATGCACATTGCCGCGTGGTGATTACTGGCTTTATGGCTCAGAACTGCGAGGGTGAAACGGTACTGCTTGGTCGCAACGGTTCAGATTACTCAGCAACCGTGATCGGTGCTTTGGCTGAAGTTGAACGCGTGACGATTTGGAGTGATGTGGCGGGCGTTTACAGCGCTGACCCTCGTCTGGTTTCAGATGCGTGTCTACTGCCTCTACTTCGCCTTGATGAAGCGAGTGAACTCGCTCGTCTAGCGGCTCCAGTGCTTCACAGCCGAACGCTACAGCCTGTGGCTCAAAGTGCTATGGATCTCAGCTTACGCTGCAGCTATCAGCCGGAGGCGGGCTCTACACAGATAGAGCGTGTATTGGCATCGGGTCGTGGCGCAAAAATCATTACCTCTCTGGATGAAGTGCTTATCGTGCAGCTGACCTTTGGTCACGGCCATGATTTCGACCGTCTAGAGAGTGAAGTGCTTGAAGGGCTTAAGCGTGCTCAACTTGAGCCGCTGGCTTATGAGCTTGAACCGGATCAACACTGCTTGCGTCTTGCCTACACGGAAGAGATCGCTGGTGGTGCATTAGAATATCTACAAGACCATGCGATTGAAGCTGAGATTAAGCTCAAAGAAGGCTTCTCTCTGATTGCTGCCGTGGGTGCGGGTGTGACTAAGAACCCGAACCATTGCTACGGTTTCTACCAGCAGCTTAAGAGCTCGCCGGTTGAGTTCATCTCAGAAGCGAACTCAGGCTTAAGCTTGGTGGCTGTGATTCGTAAGAGCGAAACATCAAGCCTAGTGAAAGGCATTCACTCTCAACTGTTCCAAGCGCAGAAGCGTGTTGCGATTGCCTTGTGTGGTAAGGGCAACATTGGTTCAAGCTGGTTAAACCTGTTTGCTGAGCAAAAAGCGGAACTTGAAAAGCGTCGTGGAATGAACTTTGAATTGGTTGCAGTGGTTGATAGCCAAACCTATTGGTTCGATGACCAAGGCATTGATGCGACCTCAGTGAGCAAGCGTTTTGACGATGAAGCGATTGCCAACAATGGGAACGACTGGTTAGAGCGTTTGGGTTCTATTCAGGGTTACGATGAAGCTGTGGTACTCGATGTCACCGCAAGCCCAGTGCTTGCAGCAAAGTATCTGCAAATCGCACAACAAGGTATTCACCTAATCTCGGCGAACAAGGTGGCAGGTTCTGCATCGAGCGAGTATTACCATCAAGTACAAGATGCTTTCGCTAAGATCAGCCGTCATTGGTTGTACAATGCGACAGTGGGTGCAGGCTTACCGATTAACCACACAGTACGAGACCTGCGAGAAAGCGGCGATGACATCATTGCGTTGTCAGGCATCTTCTCAGGCACGCTGTCTTGGTTGTTCCAGCAGTTTGATGGCACGGTACCATTCAGCGAGTTGGTCGACTTAGCGTGGCAACAAGGGCTGACAGAACCAGACCCGCGTGCTGACCTTGATGGCTCAGACGTCATGCGTAAGCTGGTGATTCTGGCGCGTGAATCCGGTTTGGATATCGAACCTGAAAACGTAAAAGTGGAATCGCTCGTGCCTGCAGAGCTGCAAGATCTATCAGTAGATGACTTCTTCGACAAAGCTTCTGTACTGAGCGAAGAGTTGGCTGAGCGTTTAGAGAAAGCGCACTCTCAACAGAAAGTTCTGCGTTACGTAGCGCGTTTGGAGAAGAACGGTAAGGCAACCGTAGGCGTTGAAGCACTGTCTAAAGAACATGCTCTGGCGAACTTGTTGCCTTGCGACAATATCTTTGCGATTGAGAGCAAATGGTACAAAGATAATCCATTGGTTATCCGTGGTCCGGGTGCAGGACGTGAAGTCACAGCTGGTGCAATTCAATCTGACCTAAACAGAATGTCTAGCCTGTTCTGATACTCAGATCGGTTGGTTTAGTGTCTAAATGGCATACTATTCACTAAGATAAATAAGGCTGAAAGCACGATGTGTTTTTCAGCCTTTTTTCTACATTATTTCTGCTTTGCGACTCATCTAACGACTTGAGTTTTACTCACGATCTACTTGAGAAAAATTCATAATGGATCTGTTGACATTAAATCGTATTCAATACATTCTACAGACATATAGACGTCTAAACGTCGTTTAAGGATTTGAGTTTTTAGTGGTTGCTTTTGCCACAGGGAGAGTAAGATGGGATACACACACGCTAGTCATATCGACGCTTTAAATCAGAATATCGCTGAGCTTTCTGACAACATCAATGTGTCATTTGAGTTTTTTCCACCGAGCAGTGAGAAGATGGAAGAGACCCTGTGGAACTCTGTTCACCGTCTTAAAACACTTCAACCAAATTTTGTATCAGTAACTTACGGTGCAAACTCGGGCGAACGTGACCGTACCCACTCAATCATTAAAGAAATTAAGAACCAAACTGGCCTAGTGGCTGCACCGCACCTAACGTGTATTGATGCGAGTCGCGAAGAGCTGATTCAAATTGCCGACGATTACTGGGCAAATGGTATCGAGAGTATTGTTGCGCTGCGTGGTGACATTCCAGCAGGCGGCGGCGCGCCAGAGATGTACGCATCTGATTTGGTTGAGCTACTTAAATCTCGCCACGATTTTGATATCTCAGTAGCGGCATTCCCTGAGGTTCACCCTGAAGCAAAAAGCGCTCAATCTGATCTTATTAACCTAAAGCGTAAAGTGGATGCGGGTGCCAACCGTGCCATCACTCAGTTCTTCTTTGATGTAGAGAGCTACCTACGCTTTCGTGACCGCTGTGTAGCGGCTGGCGTTGATGTTGAGATTGTACCGGGCATTCTGCCGGTTTCTAACTTCAAGCAAGCATCTCGCTTTGCTGCGATGAACAACGTAAAAGTACCGGGCTGGATGGCGAAGCAGTTTGAAGGTTTGGATGATGATCCAACGACTCGTCAGCTTGTTGGTGCTAGCCAAGCAATTGATATGGTTCGTACACTGAGCCGTGAAGGTGTGAAAGATTTCCACTTCTACACGCTAAACCGTGCAGAAATGACTTATGCACTTTGCCATACGCTAGGTGTTCGTCCGCAAGTCGCTGCGCTGTAAGAAAAGTCTAAGAAGTAAAGCCTAAGCGCTTGTAAAAAGCCTCTGGCTGTAAAATTTCAAATCCTATAGATACAAAAAAGGCTTGGACTCTAAGAGTTCAAGCCTTTTGCTTTTCTAGCTTCTAGCTTAACTTAAGCAAGAGCACCAAGTTCAAGCAGTACTTCTTCAGCCCATACAATCCATGCTTCACGGATAAGTAGGTTACGACGAAGTGTTAGACGCTCAAGGCGTGCTTGCTTGTCTAGTGTCGATGGCGTTGCGTAGTAAGCTGCTTCGATTTCACGGTAGTGAGAAACCAGTTTGCGAGACTCTTCTACTAGCTCAGCAAGTTGTACACGGTAAGCGTCAGAAGGTTGTACAGCACAAGCCATTAGCTTAGCTGAGAACTCGTCACGAACGGTTGGGTGTGCAGTTGGTTGTTCAAACCATTCACCTAGCGCGCCACGGCCAGCATCAGTGATAGAGTAAACTTTACGATCAGGTTTGCCTTCTTGAGGCTCAAGCACGCAAGTTACCTGGTCGTTCTGAGCCATTTTATTTAGCTCGCGGTAAACTTGTTGATGGCTAGCTTTCCAGAAGTAACCAATGCTTGCGGAGAATTCTTTTGTGATATCGTAACCAGTAGCATCGCGTGTACTTAAAACGGTTAGAATTACGTGTGGTAATGACATGTCTGAAATCCAAATGGTAAACAGTAAACAAATACTTAAACAACAAGTGTGCTTCTAATGGCACGTTATATTGGTTATGTCTAAGTAGCACCAACTCATCGGTTGGTTATGTCACCTTACAAAGCCGTTTATCACCTAGGTTGACCAGTTTATTGGTCAAGATGCTGCAGATTATTTTTTGGAGTGTTTCCGCAGCGGAGCAGTAGTATATCTAAATAATAAGCATAAAGTAGAATACATGGACAAAATAACCCAAAAAACTGGCAAAATACTCACTAGTGGTTATTTTGCAAAATAAAAAGGTCGCACGTGGCGACCTTTTGTTCTTTTTTTAGATATAAATGCTGATCAGGTTATAGTAGGAATCACTAATTAACCAGTGTTTCGCATGCCTGCTGCAATGCCTGCAATCGTCACCATTAGCGCTTCTTCAAGCTCTGCTGGTGGTGTTTCACACTTACGAGTACGGTAAAGCAGTTCAGCTTGAAGCATGTTTAGTGGCTCAACGTAGATGTTACGTAGGCGGATTGACTCAAGTCCCCAAGGGTCGCTCTGCATTAGGTTCTCGTTGTTCTCAACATTTAGCACGGCTTTGATGTCTTTTTGCAGCTGTTCACGCAGTAACTCACCTAATGGTAATAGCTCTTCGTCAACAAGGCGTTGGTCGTAGTACTTAGCGATTTCCATGTTGCACTTCGAGTACACCATTTCCAACATACCGAGACGGGTAGAGAAGAACGGCCACTCGCGACACATCTCTTCGAGCAGGGCTTGATGGCCTTGATCTACAGAGTACTGAATCGCTTCACCAGCGCCTAACCATGCAGGCAGTACCAAACGGTTTTGGCTCCAAGAGAAGATCCATGGAATCGCACGTAGGCTTTCTACGCCGCCGTTCGGGTTACGTTTCGCAGGGCGAGAGCCAAGAGGCAGTTTACCTAGCTCCAGTTCAGGTGTCGCTTGACGGAAGTAAGGTACGAATTTCTCTTCGCCACGAACCACGTTGCGGTAAGCCTCACAAGATACTTGAGATAGCACTTCCATTAGGTCGCGCCACTCTTGTTTTGGCTCAGGTGGCGGCAGAAGGTTCGCCTCTAGAATCGCGCTTGCGTAAAGGTTGAAGCTGTTTACAGCAACGTCTGGTAAGCCAAGTTTAAAGCGGATCATTTCGCCTTGCTCTGTTACACGTAAACCGCCTTTCAAGCTCTTAGGTGGCTGAGAAAGAAGAGCAGCGTGCGCCGGAGCACCACCACGACCAACCGTACCGCCACGACCGTGGAATAGAGTCAGTTCAATGCCTTCTTCATCACAAACCTTAACCAGTTTGTCCATTGCATCATATTGAGCCCAACCTGCAGACATTACGCCCGCATCTTTCGCTGAGTCAGAGTATCCGATCATCACCATTTGGTGGTTCTGGATAAAGCCACGGTACAAGTCGATGCTCATTAGCTGTTTCATTACTGCTTCTGAGTTGTTCAAGTCGTCTAGCGTTTCGAACAGCGGACATACGTCCATGCGGTATGGGCAGCCACATTCTTGCAGTAGTAAGTGAACAGCCAGTACATCTGATGCAGTACGAGCCATCGAAATTACGTAAGCACCGAAGGCTTCACGAGGTTGAGCAGCAATAACCTTGCAGGTGTCTAAAACCTCTTTAACCTGTTCAGATGGCTCCCAATCGCGAGGAAGAAGCGGACGCTTAGAGCTTAATTCATTGGTTAAGAAAGCAATCTTGTCTTGCTCGTTCCATTGGTCGTAGTCGCCAATGCCTAGGTAGCGAGTCAGTTCAGACAGTACATCTGAGTGACGAGTACTTTCTTGACGAACATCGAGACGAACTAGGTGTACACCGAACGCTTTTAGGCGGCGCAGAGTATCAAGCAGAGAACCGTCTGCGATTACGCCCATGCCACATTCGTGCAGCGATTGGTAACATGCGTAAAGCGGTGTCCAAAGTTGGTCGATGTTCTGTAGTGTTTCTTTCTTCGGTACTTCAGCATCATGCAGTTTTGCATCGAGCACTTCTAACGTGTTGTTCAGCAGAGTACGTAGGCTCTTTAGGATTGCTCGGTAAGCTTCATGCTCATCACCCGCTAGTTCACGAACGGCATCATTACACTTAGTCATCGATAGTTCGGTAATCAGCTCGTTTACGTCACCTAGGTAAAGGTCAGCGGCTTTCCAGCGAGATAGGCGCAGTACTTCTTTGGTGATGGTGTGCGTTACGAATGGGTTACCATCGCGATCACCGCCCATCCAAGATGAGAAGTGTACCGGGCGCGCATCAATTGGTAGACCTTCACCAAGGTAGCCTTTTAGTCGGCCGTCCATTTCACGTAGGAAATCTGGTACAGCTTCCCAAAGTGAGTTTTCAACAACCGCAAAGCCCCATTTCGCTTCATCAAGTGGCGTAGGGCGTTGCTGACGAATCACATCTGAGTGCCAACCTTGAGCGATCAGTTGCTCTAGGCGGCGTTCGGTTTTCACGCGCTCTTTGTGTGATAGGTCGCTTAATTCTAATTTAGACAGACACTCGTTGATCTTAACTAGCTTGTTGATCATGGTGCGACGAGTGATTTCTGTTGGGTGTGCAGTCAGAACGAGTTCAATGTTCAGGTCGCGAACGGCTTGAGCCGCGTCTAGCTTGCTGATGTCATTCTGGTTTAATTTGGAAAATAGAGATTGCAGCACGTCTGGTTCACAAACATGCTCCTCACAGTGGCGAGAGATGGTGTGGTACTGCTCTGCCATGTTGGTGAGGTTGAGAAATTGGTTAAATGCACGAGCAACAGGAGTGAGTTGTTCGTTCGGCAGGTTTTTGATTTCTTCAACTAGGCTGTCACGGTCAGCTTTGTTGCCTGCGCGGGCGGATTTGGAAAGTTTACGGATAGTCTCCACTTTCTCTAAGATAACGTCACCATGTGCATCTTGGATTGTGTTACCTAGCAAGCGTCCCAGCATGCTTACGTTACTCTTGAGAGCGGCGTATTTCTCGTTCATTGTCATCCTGCCTCGTAAAAAAATTACATCCATTGTTCCTTGTTAAGTACACAATCTAGCGAAAAGTGCTGTATCTAGTCAAATAAAGCATTCTAAGTTTGCAATTATTAGTTTTCGAAATGCGGGAGAAGTAAATTTCCCAATAGTTCGGAATTAAAGTGAAATTTAATTACAAGATCAGGCTGTGTCTGGGATAACAGAATAAAAGCCACCTTTTCGGGTAGCTTTTATACGAAAATATTGGAAGAAAAGTAATAACTAGAAACAATATTTGCGGATCGACTTACTCAGAACATCAATCGTTGGATCGATAAAATCGAAGCTTAGGAACTCATCTGGTTGGTGAGCTTGGTCGATTGAGCCTGGACCCAGCACTAAGGTTGGGCAAAGTTCTTGAAGGAAAGGTGCTTCTGTACAGTAGTTCACGGTTTGTGATTCAGTTTCGCAAACTGATTCCATGCCACCGATAAATGGATGGTCATGTTGGCACTCGTAACCCGGGATAGGTTCGTGCAGTGGCGTAATCTCAATTCTGCCCGGCCATTTTGCTTCTACTTCTTTGAGTGCGCTGCGCAGCATGTTATCCAAGCCATCTAGGCTGATACCTGGCAAAGGACGCACATCATAGTGCAGCTCACAGCAACCACAGATACGGTTGGCACTGTCGCCACCGTGGATATGGCCAAGGTTTAGAGTGGGGCTTGGAATTGCGAAACCCGGGTGGTGATACTCTTTGACTAGCTTGTCACGCAGTTGCATTAAAGCGAACAACACTTCATGCATGATCTCGATGGCGTTGACACCTAATGCAGGATCAGAAGAGTGACCTGATTTACCCGTTACTCGCACAGCGTTAGCAACATGGCCTTTATGGCCACGAATCGGCACAAGGCTGGTTGGCTCACCAATAATGCAGTAATCCGGTTTAAACGGTGCATTTTCAGTGAAATGACGCGCACCCAGCATGGTGGTCTCTTCGTCACAGGTTGCCAATACATATAGCGGCTTGGTCTGTTTGCTCCAATCCATCTTCTTTGCCGCTTCATAAACGAAAGCGAAAAAGCCTTTCATATCGGCTGTGCCTAATCCATAGAAGCGATTGTTGTGTTCTGTTAGTGCGTGAGGGTCGAAGTTCCAACGTCCTTCATCAAATGGCACTGTGTCGCTGTGTCCTGCGAGTAGCAAGCCACCTTCGCCCGATCCCATCTTAGCGACCATATTATGCTTGCCGGGTTCGACTTCCACGACTTCAACGCTAAAGCCTACGTCTTTAAACCATTGAGCCATTTTTTCGATCACTTTCTCGTTGCCATGATCCCAGCTTGGATCGGTCGAGCTAATAGAGTCTGTGGAAATTAGGCCTTTGTAGACCTCAAGAAAACTCGGTAATTGCATAATAACTTCACTTCTACTATTGACAGGAAAACCATAAGTCGGTAAAACACATATTAAATCATATTTAATGCATAAGAAATCAAATAAAGCTAAAAATTAAGTATGAATAGTCAAATTTGAAATGTAACTTACCTCAAAAATGGATGTGTTGAGATGTTGAAAACCACGATCATTGGCGCAAGCGGCTACACAGGAGCAGAACTGGCTCTAATGATAAACAGACACCCTGAGCTCACGCTATCAGGTTTATATGTCTCAGCCAATAGTGTAGACGCAGGTAAACCTATTGCGGCACTGCACGGTAAGTTAGCTGGTTTGATTGATATGCCAGTACAACCTTTAACAAATCCGGAAGAAGTAGCTAAACAGTCTGATGTGATTTTCTTAGCCACTGCACACGAAGTCAGTCACGACCTAGCGCCAATCTTTCTAGAGAACGATTGCCAAGTCTTCGACCTATCGGGTGCATTCAGAGTTAAAGGCGAAAACTTCTATCAAGAGTTTTACGGTTTTGAACATCAACACGAACAATGGCTAGACAAAGCGGCTTACGGTTTAGCGGAATGGAACGAACAAGAAATTAAAGAAGCTCAGCTTGTTGCGGTAGCGGGCTGTTACCCAACCGCATCACAACTGGCGATTAAGCCTTTGGTTGAAGCCAAGTTACTGGATGAAAACCAATGGCCAGTGATTAACGCGACTAGCGGTGTGACTGGTGCGGGCCGCAAGGCGACGATGGTTAACAGCTTCTGCGAAGTGAGCCTGCAAGCTTATGGTGTATTCAATCACCGTCATCAACCTGAAATGGCTGCACATCTAGGATGTGATGTGATTTTTACTCCGCACCTAGGCAACTTTAAGCGCGGTATTTTAGCGACCATCACCATGAAATTGGCTGAAGGCGTGACAGAACAACAGATACAAGATGCCTTCGAGCAAGCTTACCAAGGTAAACCAGCAGTGAGACTACTCGAAGAGACATTGCCAAGAATTCAAGATGTAGAACAGACGCCTTTCTGCGACTTAGGTTGGAAGGTTCAAGGTCAGCACATCATCGTTGTTTCAGCGATTGATAACTTATTAAAGGGTGCATCTAGCCAAGCGATGCAGTGTTTAAATTTACGTTATGGTTTTGCGCCATTAACTGCGTTAGTGTAAGGGAATCTAGATATGAGCCTTAATAATCAACCATTAATCATAAAGTTAGGTGGCGCTGCGCTATCTTGTGGTGAAACACTTAGCAAGTTATTTGGTGCGATCTCTGCTTACCAACAACAGGCACAACGACCAATCGTGATTGTTCACGGTGGCGGTTATCTTGTTGATGATTTGATGAATAAGTTGAACCTCGAAACCGTTAAGAAAGAGGGACTACGTGTTACTCCTTATGATCAGATCCCTGTGATCGCTGGTGCATTAGCGGGCACGGCGAATAAATTACTTCAAGGTCAGGCGATTAAAGACGGTATCAATGCCGTTGGTTTAAGCCTAGCAGACGGTGGTTTATGCAAAGTGAGCGAACTGAACCCTGAACTGGGGGCGGTAGGAAAAGCGGAGCCGGGCGACTCAACCGTTCTGCAAGCGATTCTTAATGCGGGCGCACTGCCTATCATTAGCTCGATTGGTCTGACTGAGCAAGGCCAACTGATGAACGTCAATGCCGACCAAGCTGCGGTTGCCGTTGCGGGTGCACTTGATGCTGAACTGGTACTGCTTTCTGATGTAAGTGGTGTGTTGGATGGCAAAGGCCACCTGATTCCAAGCCTTAATCAACAACAAGCTGATGACCTTATTGCAGGCAAAGTGATTACCGACGGTATGATCGTTAAGGTTCAAGCTGCACTAGAAGCCGCTAACGACCTTGGACGACCAATCGAAGTTGCCACTTGGCGATACCCAGAAAAGCTAACACAACTGTTTTCAGGTAAAAGCATAGGAACACAGTTTTTACCTCAGTAGGTCTCACAACGAGTCACTACTTAAAGAATTTAGACAAATTAAATAAACATATAATTATGAAGTCATTTCCAACGCTGACCGCCATGTGCAGTATGGAAACTAGGAGAAAGAAAATGAGCAAAGTTAACGTAAAGAAAGTTGTAGTAGCCTACTCTGGCGGTCTAGACACATCAGTAATCATTCCATGGTTGAAAGAGAACTATGACTGTGAAGTGGTTGCGTTTGTTGCGGATGTTGGTCAAGGCGACGAAGAGTTGATTGGTATCGAAGAGAAAGCAAAAGCTTCTGGTGCATCTGAGTGTTACATCGCAGACCTTAAAGAAGAGATGGTTGCTGACTACATCTACCCAACGCTGAAAACGGGCGCTTACTACGAAGGTAAATACCTACTAGGTACGTCGATGGCGCGTCCAATCATCGCGAAAGCACAGGTTGAAGTCGCACGTAAAGTAGGTGCAGACGCACTGTGTCACGGCTGTACTGGTAAAGGTAATGACCAAGTTCGTTTTGAAGGCGCATTTGCTGCACTAGCACCTGATCTACACGTAATTGCACCATGGCGTGAATGGGATCTAGTGAGTCGTGAAGAGTGTCTAGATTACCTGGCTGAGCGTAACATCCCTTGTACGGCTTCTCTTACTAAGATTTACTCGCGTGATGCAAACGCATGGCACATCTCAACAGAAGGCGGCGTTCTAGAAAACACATGGAATGCACCTAACGAAGATTGCTGGGCTTGGACTGTAGACCCTGAGCAAGCGCCAAACGAATCTGAAACAGTGACGCTTAAAGTTGAAAAAGGCGAAGTGGTTGCGGTTGATGGCGAAACAATGACGCCATACAACGCACTGGTTTACCTAAACGAGAAAGGTGCTAAGCACGGTGTTGGTCGTATCGATATCGTAGAGAACCGTCTTGTTGGCATGAAGTCTCGTGGTTGTTACGAAACTCCGGGTGGCACAATCATGATGGAAGCACTGCGTGCAGTAGAGCAACTGGTTCTTGATAAAGCGGCATTCGAATTCCGTGAAGAGCTCGGTGTTAAGGCTTCTCACCTTGTATACGATGGTCGTTGGTTCACTCCACTATGTAAGTCAATCCTTGCCGCGACAGAAGAGCTAGCACAAGACGTGAATGGTGAAGTGGTTATCAAGCTTTACAAAGGCCATGCAACGGTGACTCAGAAGCGTTCTGACAACAGCCTGTACTCAGAAGAGTTTGCAACCTTTGGTGAAGATGAAGTTTACGACCAAAGCCATGCTGAAGGCTTCATCCGCCTTTACTCGCTATCAAGCCGTATCCGTGCTTTGAATAGCCAAAAGTAATCCTAACAATGAGTTAGTGAGCTAGCCTTTGATGAAAGATTGAAGGTTAGTAAACAGACATTATTATGCAAAGCCCATTCACTATTGATTAGTGAGTGGGCTTTTTACTTTCTATTTGCCTAATAAATCAGCTTCGGTTTTTCCTATCGGATGGCATATAATTCGCGCTCCACGCTAAAAATAATCAATGGATTGAACTGTTGGTGAATAAATATGTGAAAATAATGAATTAATACTTTATTTTCATTTTGAATTGCCGTAAGTTTAAACCATCAGAAAAATACTGAATCTTAATCAGAATTATCATTTGCAAAAACAGTGAGCACTGTGCAATTAGGAGATACACAATGGCATTATGGGGCGGTAGATTTACCCAAGCAGCAGACACCCGGTTCAAAGATTTTAACGATTCTCTTCGTTTTGATTACCGATTGGCTGAGCAAGACATTGTGGGCTCAATTGCCTGGTCTAAAGCTCTACTGTCGGTCAACGTATTAACAGAAGAAGAGCAACAGAAGCTTGAGTTAGCGCTGAATGAGCTAAAACTTGAGGTGATGGAAGATCCTGAACAGATTCTACGTTCTGATGCAGAAGATATTCACAGCTGGGTTGAGCAGCAACTTATCGGCAAAGTCGGTGACTTGGGCAAAAAACTTCACACTGGCCGTTCTCGTAACGACCAAGTGGCGACAGACCTGAAACTATGGTGTCGTCAGCAAGGTAACCAACTGCTACTGGCATTGGATCGCCTACAAAGCCAAATGGTGAACGTTGCTTCTCAGCATCAAGAAACCGTGCTTCCTGGCTACACTCACTTACAACGTGCTCAGCCGGTAACTTTTGCTCACTGGTGCTTGGCTTACGTTGAAATGCTTGAGCGTGATTATTCACGTTTGAATGATGCGATTAAGCGTCTAGACACATGTCCGCTGGGTTCTGGTGCCCTTGCTGGAACAGCTTACCCGATGGACCGTGAAGAGTTAGCTCACAACTTAGGTTTCCGTCGTGCAACGCGCAACTCTCTAGATTCAGTTTCTGACCGCGACCATGTGATGGAGCTAATGTCGATTGCTTCTATCTCTATGCTTCACCTTTCGCGTCTTGCAGAAGATATGATTTTCTACAACTCAGGTGAATCAAACTTCATCGAGTTAGCGGATACCGTGACGTCAGGTTCATCTCTGATGCCACAAAAGAAAAACCCAGATGCGCTAGAGCTTATCCGTGGCAAAACTGGCCGTGTTTACGGTTCATTAGCGGCAATGATGATGACAGTAAAAGCTCTGCCTTTGGCGTACAACAAAGACATGCAAGAAGATAAAGAAGGTCTGTTCGACGCTTTAGATACTTGGAATGATTGTATGGAAATGGCAGCACTCTGTTTTGACGGCATTAAAGTGAACGGCGAACGTACACTTGAAGCCGCGAAACAAGGCTACGCGAACTCAACTGAATTGGCTGATTACCTAGTAGCGAAAGGGATTCCTTTCCGTGAAGCTCACCATATTGTTGGTGTGACGGTAGTGGCGGCGATTGCTAAAGGCTGTGCATTAGAAGAATTAACCATCGCAGAGATGAAAGAGTTCTCTGAGGTGATTGAGGAAGATGTGTATGACATCCTGACCATTGAATCGTGTCTTGAAAAACGTAGCGCGCTAGGCGGTGTATCTCCACAGCAAGTGGCTTACGCGGTTGACCAAGCTGAGAAACGTTTATCACAGCGTGATACGTCCATCGTCAAGGTTCGTCCTGCTCGTCTGACCGATATTGAAGCGTTGGAAGGTATGGTCGCTTACTGGGCGAACATGGGTGAAAACCTACCTCGTTCTCGTAATGAACTGGTGCGTGATATTGGCTCGTTTGCGGTCGCAGAGCATCATGGTGAGGTGACAGGTTGTGCATCACTCTATGTGTATGACTCTGGCCTAGCGGAAATCCGTTCACTGGGTGTCGAAGCTGGCTGGCAAGGTCAAGGGCAGGGTACCGCAATTGTGCAGCACTTGGTTGAGAAAGCGCGACAAATGGCCATCAAGAAGGTGTTTGTGCTGACTCGTACACCTGAGTTCTTCATGAAGCATGATTTCTTACCGACATCGAAATCTCTGTTGCCTGAGAAGGTACTGAAAGATTGTGACCAGTGTCCTCGTCAACATGCGTGTGATGAAGTGGCATTGGAAGTGAACTTGGTAGAGCAGATAATTGCTAAGGTTAATGTTGCATAAGGCATTGATTTTATAGCTCCTAAAAAAAAGATCAAAAATCTGATCTTTTTTGGGAACAAACTAAGAAAAGCCCGGTCTATTAAAGTACCACTGCTTTTTCTTAGAATTTTCTAAGAAAGCCCTAGAATCGATTGGTTCTGGGGCTTTTTTCTATCTGCTGTTTGGGAAATGACAATAGCTCGAAAATTATGATGAATTATCGGATTGTTTAGCCCTGTCTCTAATCACTACTCTTTATCCAATAAAGACTTCCAGCTAACGTTTTTTGCCCTTTAACGGTAGCACCACAAACTTCATGACCCAATGCAACGACAGCAAGCCACTGAACGCGAAAGCGGCCATCATCAACGCGATGGCATTGATGGTTTTTTGGTCTTCTCTGAAAAACAACCACCATACTCCCCAACTCAAAATCGACAACACCATCAGCTGATTCATGCAACGCTGGCAGCGACCGAGTTTGTTACGGATTTTTTCACTTTTATTGCAATGAATGCATGTCATCTTGGGTTTGATTCGCGTTATGCTTGTTGCCCTGATAATAACACGTCACAAGATATTGGATCACGGTGACACAGAGAGAGAAAGTCGATGATTGAGCGCCAAGAAACCAAGCAACGTATGAGCCGTATTGTTAAACACAACGGTACTATCTACCTATGTGGCCAAGTTTGTGCTGATGCAACTAAAGACATCACTGAACAAACTCAAACCATGTTAGATAAAGTAGAAGCGCTACTTGAGCAAGCAGGCAGCGACAAAGAGCACATGCTGTCAGTAACGATTTACTTGAAAGACATGAAAGACTTCCAAGAAATGAATGCAGTGTGGGATGCATGGGTACCAGAAGGTCACGCTCCAGCTCGCGCATGTGTGACAGGCGACATGGCTCGCGAAGCGCTACTTGTTGAGATCTCTGTGATTGCTGCTGAGAAGTAATTGCTTAAAGCTTTTAGTGACGCAATGGCTTCAAGAGATTCCAGATACCTCGTCCCTCGGTTCTGGAATGACGAGTTTAGTTTTGGTTTAGCTGATGCGTCACTTTGATTTGCTTCAGTTTAGACGCGTTTTGAAAAGCACCGTTATTCTGGTTAGCTTCGCCTAGACGTGTATGAAAATTGCTGTCATTCCCGAGAGCGACGAAGGAGCGTAATCGGGAATCTATAGTTTACTCGTTGCCAAAAACAAAAAGGAAAGCCAATGGCTTTCCTTTTTAGTATCTAACGTTTGTTAACTGCTAATTGACTGGCGCTAGTCTGAGATTAACAACCAGGGCCACAATCTAGGCAGTGTTTCACCATCTCTGGGCCTAGGTGCAGTTTCGCATTCAGGTCACGTAGGGCAGTTCGTACACCCTCTTCGATTACTGGGTGGTAGAACGGCATGTCTAGCATCTCAGAAACCGTCATCTTGTTCTGGTGTGCCCATGCTAATAAGTGAGCCAAGTGTTCTGCGTTTGGTCCCATCATCTCAGCACCAAGGAAGCGGCCTGTGCCTTGCTCGCCGTATACGTGCAGAATACCTTTGTTGCGAAGCATCACTCGTGAACGACCTTGGTTTTCGAAAGACACTTCACCCGTTGCGAAACAGCCACATGTGCCTAAGCGTGTGGTGATCTCTTTGTAGGTTTCACCAACCATCGCGATTTGCGGGTCAGAGAATACTGCCGAGATTTTAGAGCGGCGTAGGCCTGCACGAATCTCTGGGAAGCGACCTGCATTGTCACCCGCAATACGAGCTTGGTCTGCTGCTTCATGCAGTAGAGGCAGTTGGTTACTCGCATCACCAGCGATAAATATTGATGGTAGTGATGTTTGTAGCGTGTAGTGGTCTGCGATTGGCACACCACGTTCATCAAGCTCTAGAGAGGTATTCTCTAAGCCAAGCTTGTCAGTGTTAGGGCGACGACCTGTTGCTGCTAGTACGTATTCAACGACGTTAGTTTCTAATTCACCTTGTTTATTGATGAACTGGATTTCGACACGTGGCTCACCCGATTCAGTGGTAATGCGCTTCATGCTTTCGATTTTCACGTCGGCATCGAGATAGAACTCTTCATTGAAAGCTTTATCTGCATAAGCCATGATCTCTGGATCAGTTACTGGGCCAACTTGACCACCCAAACCGAACAGTTTGGTCTTCACACCTAAGCGGTGCAGTGACTGACCAAGCTCAAGACCAATAACACCAGGGCCAAATACCGCAACCGATTCTGGTAAATCATCCCAGCTGAACACGTCGTCGTTAATGATCAGGCGATCGCCAAGCTCATTCCAAACGGCAGGGTATGCAGGGCGAGAACCGGTCGCGATAACAATACGCTTAGCGGTGACAACCGTGTGGTCATCAATTTGTAGTGTGTTGTCATCTAAGAACTTTGCGTAGCCAGAGATCTTGTCTTGCTCTGGGATTTCATCAACGCCTTCTAAAACAAAACCAACAAAACGGTCACGCTCAAACTTCACTCGGTCCATCACTTCACGGCCGTTAATCACGATATCACCTTGTGGGTGAACGCCAAAAGCCGGAGCTTTCTCGATTTGGTGTACGCTTTCCGCAGCTGCAATAAGCAGTTTAGATGGCATACAACCAACACGAGCACAGGTTGTACCGTAAGGGCCACCTTCAATCATCACGACACTGTCAGTGTGTGCTTTTGCAGCGCGGTAAGAACCTAAACCTGCCGTACCGCCCCCGATAACTGCTACATCTACATTGACTTGTTTCATAATAATTTTCTCGCAATGGCTAAATTTGGTTTGAACGAACCCCTCCAACTCTGATGATTTTTTGAGAGTCAGGATTGCGGGTCAGTTTTGTGATTCTGTTTTATTAGGTTTAGCTTGTGACTCTGCTTTTATTGCTAACTATAGGTTAGTAAAAGACAGGCGAGTCACCAGCTATATTCTTTTTCCCAAAACTCAGATAAGAGTGTTTGGAATAGCTAACCCACAAGAGGGTGGGTTAGCTGATACTTCTAAGCCTATATCGGCGATGAAGCGATTAGCCTAGGAAAGTTTCTAGTTCTTCACTACCACCGATGTGTTTGCCACCGATGAATACTTGAGGAACGGTAGTGCGACCAGAGATTGCACGTAGGCTTACTGTTGTTGCATCTTTACCTAGAACCACTTCTTCGTAGTTCAGACCTTTGTCGATTAGGTTCTGTTTTGCTTTCATACAGAAAGGACAGCCTGGCTTAGTGAATACTGTGATTGACTCTTGCTCTTTGTGCTCAGGAGCAAGGTAGTTAAGCATAGTATCTGCATCAGAAACCTTGAACGGGTCGCCTGGTACGTCTTCTTCGATGAACATTTTTTCTACCACGCCGTTTTTAACCAGCATGCTGTAACGCCATGAACGTTTGCCGAAGCCGATGTCGTTTTTCTCAACTAGCATACCCATGCCGTCTGTGAAATCACCGTTACCATCTGGGATGAATGTGATGTTTTCCGCTTCTTGGTCTGCTTTCCAAGCGTTCATTACGAATGTGTCGTTTACTGAAACACACAGAATGTCATCAACACCGTTTTCTTTGAATACAGAGTGTAGCTCGTTGTAACGAGGTAGGTGGCTTGACGAACATGTTGGCGTAAACGCACCTGGTAGGCTGAATACGATAACTGTCTTGTCTTTGAATAGCTCTTCTGTCGTTACGCTAACCCATGCATCACCTTGGCGAGTTGGGAATGTTACTTGAGGGATTGATTGACCTTCTTTAGATGCAAACATATTGATTTCCTTAAATAGTATTTTTAATTTTGTTCTATCAGAGCTTAACGTTTTTCTTCGCTCTGTTTCGTTTCGTTGAGCCCATTATTAGATAAATCCTTTGATAGCTCTAATCGTTTGATGTTATGGTTTTGATAGGTAAATTCTATCAAGAGCATTTTTCTTTTAAATGTTTCTATTAGAACCCTTGTTCTTATTAAAACCTGAGGTAAGAGACTGATCATGAACATTCGTGACTTTGAATACTTGGTGGCGCTCGCAGAGCATAAACACTTCCGAAAAGCGGCAGAAGCGTGCTTTGTCAGTCAGCCGACACTAAGCGGTCAAATACGCAAACTCGAAGATGAAATTGGACTTCAGTTAACCGAGCGTAGTCCAAGGAAGGTGATATTTACAGAATCAGGGTTACAACTTGTTGAACAAGCCAAGCGTATTCTCAATGAAGTGAAAACTTTTAAAGATATGGCGAGTGGACACGGTGAAGCGATGACGGGGCCAATGCACATTGGTTTTATTCCAACCGTGGGTCCTTACATCTTGCCTAAGATTGTTCCTCATCTTAAAGAGAGCTTCCCAGATCTTGAGCTTTACCTGCATGAAGCTCAGACCCATCAGTTAGTGAGTCAACTGGAAGACGGCAAGCTTGATTGCTTGGTACTGGCTGCGGTTGATGAAACGGCGGTGTTTAAAGAGATTGATGTGTATGACGAGCCGTTAAGTGTTGCCGTTCCATGTGACCACGAGTGGGCTCAACAAGACACTGTCGATATGCTGCAGCTAAATGGACAAACCGTACTGGCGCTAGGTGACGGTCACTGTTTAAGAGACCAAGCCTTGGGTTTCTGTTTTGCTGCGGGTGCCAAAGATGACGAGCGCTTTAAGGCAACCAGCTTAGAAACGCTGCGTAACATGGTCGCGGCGGGGGCGGGCATTACCTTGCTACCTCAGTTATCGGTGCCAAAGGAAAAGCAGAAAGATGGTGTGTGTTACGTACCTGCGGTGAATCCAACACCTTCACGTCGAATTGTGGTCGCATATCGTCCGGGCTCTCCATTGAAGGGACGTTTCGAGCAACTGGCTGAGACGATTCGAACTCAACTGGAGAAGACGGCTTAGCGCTTGAATTTAGAGCCTAGTCTGGTCAGATATAGATATATAAAAAGGGTTGATATGAATTCATATCAACCCTTTTTGTTGGTTCATGTTACTAGGTTCTACAAACCTTAGTTAGAACAGTTCTTCTACTGCTTCACCTGATGAGGTTGAGTAGATGTCATCATTGAAACGTTCAGTGATGTACTCGGTTGGCTCTGTGCCTTTCTCGAAGTACTCGAACATTGATGAGCTATCGAACTTGTTGGTCAGTAAGCCAGTTTCACGGTCGATACGAACACGGACGATGTTCTCAGGAATCTCTTTACGCTCAGCAGGAACACCCGCTAACGCCGTACCCATGAAATCAACCCATGCAGGTTCTGCTGTTTTCGCGCCAGCTTCTGCACCCGTAATTTGGTTCTTACCAAGATTTGAGTTCGCTTTGGTTCTGCCTAGGTTGCGGTTGTGGTTATCAAAACCAACCCATACCGTTGCAACCATGCCAGGGCCGTAACCGCTGTACCAAGTATCTTTCGAATCGTTGGTGGTACCCGTTTTTCCGCCAATGTCACGACGCTTCAACGGCTGTGCACGCCAACCTGTACCGTTCCAACCCGTACCTGCGCTCCAATCACCGCCACCCCAGATGTTGCTGTACATCATTTCACGAACAAGGAATGCGTTCTGTTCAGAGATAACTTGAGGTGCGTATTGTACTTTGGCATCCACATCTTGCTCTGCAAACTCATCAGCCATTGGGTCTGAGGTCATTTGCTGTTGGCAATCGTCTTTACAAACCACTTTTGGTGTCGCTTCAAATTCAGTCTCACCAAATGGTGTCTCAATGCGGCTGATGTAGAAAGGTTCAACGTAGTAGCCGCCATTAGCGAATACTGAGTAACCTTGAGCTACTTTCATTGGCGTTAAGCTACCCGCACCCAGAGCAATGGTTTCAGAGCGCGGAACTTCATCAATATCAAAGCCAAATCGAGTTAGGTAGTTACGAGTATCATCTAGACCTACTTCGCGCAGTACACGTACCGCCATTACGTTTTTAGACTGAGCTAAGCCAATACGTAAACGAGTTGGACCCACGTAAGTCGGTGGCGAGTTCTTTGGTCGCCATGCGGTACCTTGGCTCTTATCCCATTGGTTAATCGGTGCATCGTTGATCAGTGAGGCTAGCGTTAAGCCTTTCTCAATCGCTGCTGAGTAGATAAAGGGTTTGATACCAGAACCCACCTGACGAATAGATTGCGTTGCACGGTTGAACTTGTTGTGGACAAAGTTAAAGCCACCGACCATCGACAATACCGCGCCGTTGTTCGGGTTCATTGCAACAAATGCTGTGTTCGCATTCGGTACTTGGCTTAGTCGCCATACAATCGGTGTTTCTGATTCTGCAGTCGCTGACTCTTCTGTCGGCTCTTCAGAGACTTCATCGCCGGTAACGGCTTCATGGCGAACCCAGATTTGTTCACCAACCGCCAGAATTTCTTTCGCTTGAGAAGGCGCTGGTCCTTGGCGGTTATCCGTTAGGAATTTACGCGCCCAGTTCATGCCTTGCCATTCGATAGTGCCTTCACCTTGGTTCTTAACCCAAATTTGAGCACTTTTCGAATCAACCGCGGTAACAACAGCAGGGACTAGGTCACCATAGGTTGGTTGAGACTTAAGGTGTTTAACGATTTGTTCTTGATCCCACGCTGATTGCGCAGTCTGCCACAATACTTTTTCAGCACCACGGTAGCCGTGACGCTCATCGTAGCCAAGTAGGTTCTTAATTGCGGCTTGGTTCGCTGCTTTTTGCAGTTTCGAATCAACGGTCGTGTAGACCTTCATGCCTGATGTATAAGCTTCTTCACCATAGCGTTCCACCATCCAAGCACGTGCAACTTCAGCAACATATGGCGCGCTCAGTTCGATCTCTGCACCGTGGTATTTCGAGATAAGCTCTTCGCTACGAGCGTCATCGAACTCTGCTTGAGTGATGTATTTCTCGTCTAACATACGACGCAATACAACGTTACGACGGTTAGTCGCGCGCTCAACAGAGTAAATAGGGTTCATTGTCGAAGGTGCTTTTGGCATACCCGCAAGGGTCGCAATTTCACTCAGCGTGAGATCAGGAAGATCTTTACCGAAGTAAACACGTGCTGCCGCGCCAAAACCATACGAACGGTGACCAAGGAAGATCTTGTTGACGTAAAGCTCCATGATCTCTTCTTTACTAAGAAGTTGCTCAATGTGGATCGCAATGAAGATCTCTTTGATCTTACGCATAATCTTTTTCTCATTAGATAAGAAGAAGTTACGCGCAAGCTGCTGAGTAATGGTACTCGCACCTTGTTTGGCTGAACCCGACATTGCAACCACGAGTGCTGCACGTGTGATACCGATTGGGTCAATACCTGGGTGTTCATAGAAACGGCTATCTTCGGTGGCAATCAGAGCCTCAACTAAGTGGCGAGGAATCTCGTCATAAGTGACTGGATTACGACGCTTTTCACCAAATTGAGAGATCAGCTTACCGTCTTGACTGAAGACTTGCATCGGCGTTTGGAGTTCTACGTCGCGCAAAGTGGCAACATCAGGCAACTCTGGTTTTACGTAAAAATAAAACCCGAAAATTGTACTGACTCCAAGAATCATGCAAATCAATGTAAATATGAATAATCGCTTTATGAACTTCACCGGATAATCCCTGATTAGTTAAGGCTGATAAGCAGCAAACCCTTGTACTCTAGGCTAAAAACTTAGCTTTCGTTTATTAACGCTTATTTAACTAATAATCACAACCCCTAGATAATCAACGAAATGCTTGGCACTTCAGGAGCTAGGTCACATGGGTTCATCATTAATTACAGGTATAGATATAAATCATCACAGCATCAAAGCCGTGGTACTAAAACCCGTGGGGGAGTTGTATGCCCTAGTGGGATACAAAGAGCTGCCGATTTCGGACGACATTTTTACAGCTAACCATACTTTGGAGTATCAGAAAACTGTTAAGAAACTTAAAGAACTTAGGAAAGGACTGCCTTTTGGCTGTCGCAACGTCGCCATTTCGGTACCTGATAACACGGTGATCAGCAAAGTACTGCAAATAGAGAGTGAGTTAGAAGACAGAGAAAAAGAGTTTTCTATCTATCAAACCTTCGCCCATCAATCTCCCTTTCCTATCGAGGAGCTGAGTTTAGATTTTGTAAAGCTGGAAGACAAACGATTTGGTAAAGGTTCGACAAGCAGTTATCAGGTATACGCCACTCGTAAAGAAGTTGTGGATAGCCGAGCGGATGCATTAACCAAGGCTGGCTTCAAACCTGTGGTGGTGGATACACAGGCGCATGGGCTACTTAATATCTGGCAATTGGCCTCGCGCCTGTATCCCGATAAGAAAAACTGGTTGCTAGTGGATGTTGGAATCGACCAAACCTCGCTAGGGGTTATCCCGCAGAATTCGGCGCCTTTCTATAAAGACATCGCCTTTGGCACTCAAGATCTTCGCAGCTCAGATGACCCGAGTGATATCGAGAGCGTGTTCGGTACTATGGAAGAGACACATCAATTCATTGTTAACCTGATTGAGAAGCTCAAGCGTCAATTGCAGCTCTATTCATCGGGAAATGCGCAGCAACCTATCTCAGGGATTTGGTTGATGGGCGAGGGCGCCAGCATCCCTATGGTAACCGAAGAGCTAGAACGCCATTTTCAGTTGAGCTGCGAGTCATTGAATCCTTTGTCTTTATTTGAGAATAAGGTCGCCAAGAGACGCCGACTGCCGATTGACTGGCAACACTTTGGTATCGCGGCGGGTATGGCGATGAGTGGGCTCAAGTGGCAGGGAGAGAAGCATGTTGCATCAAATTAACCTGCTGCCGTGGCGTGATGAGATTCGTGCTCAGCACAAGAAGCGTTTTATCCATCTGGTCATTCTTGGCGTCATCATTGCGCTTATAGGGCAATGGGCGGTTGGTCACTATTTTCACGATCAACAAGCCAAGCAGCAAGCTCGCCTCAATTACCTCAATCAGTACATTGCTGAGCTCGACCGACAAATTCAGTCGTTAAAAGTCGCAGAGCAAGAACACAAAGCCATTCTGACTCGACTTGATGTGGTTGAGTCGCTGCAGCTTGGCCGTAATAAGACCACCGACTTCATGAACTTGATGCCGGAGCTGATTCCAGAGGGTGTGTATGTCGACAAGATAAAGATGAATGGTCAGGAGATTGAAATGTCGGGCATCAGCGACAGCACTGCTCGTCTCGCCACCATGTTGGACAACCTCGAACGTTCAGATTCTTTGAAAGGGGTCGAGATGCACTCTATCGTTCATAACCGCAAGCGCTTCAATAAAGAGTTTCAGACCTTCAAGGTCTCTTTTGTGTTTAGCCCTGTGTCTTTAGAAAACACAACCGCGAGCAGAAAAGATAAGGGGGCGCATCATGGCTAACCTTCAAAATAGGATTAGTAGGCAAAACAGGATGAGCTTGCAAGATCTCGATGTTGATGAGATCACCGAATGGCCATTGCTGCCTCAGCTTCTCGTGATTCTGGTGTTGATAGTGTTAATCCAAGGTGTAGGCACTTGGCTTTATGTGTTGCCACTCGACGATGAACTGCAACAGATGAAGCAACAAGAACAAACCTTAAAGACGACCTTGCGAATAAAGGCCAACAAGGTTGCAGCCTTGCCTAAATTGCAGAGTCAGCTGGATGAACTAACCAGTCGCTACGATTACCTGTTAGAGCAGCTGCCTGTTCAAAAAGAGCTAGCAAGTATGTTGGCGTCTGTGAATGAACTCGGCTTGGATAATTCGCTGACCTTTACTCGAATCGATTGGGGACAAAAACAGAACAAGGAGTTTCTCTATCGATTGCCTCTCAATATAGAGCTGACAGGTGACTATCACGAGATTGGTGACTTCTCTGCTGCCATCGCCAAGCTGCCGCGTATTATTAGCTTTGATGATGTGAATTGGCAGCGAGTCAGTCAAGAAAGTAGCACGCTGCACTTTAGGGTTCGAGCTTATACCTACCAGTTTAAATCGGAGGTTAATGATGAAACCCAATAGCGCGTTTTACTCAATCGTATTGATACTTGCGTTGTCAGGCTGCAAAGCTAATCAAGACTCACTGCAAGATTTTGTGGCGCAGGTTGAAGCCAAGGCGAGAAAAGATGTCGAGCAACTTGTCCCAGCAACTGAATTCACGGCGGCGACTTATCAGCGCCGATCTTTGCGTCCTCCCTTTGAACTGCCTAAAGAAGCCATTGTGCAAAACCAACCCTTGGTTAAGAAAGACTGTTGGCAACCCAGCGCCCGTTCTCGTAATGGCAAGTTAGAGAAGTACCCGCTGAGTAAGCTTCGTTTAAGAGGCGTGATGGGCAGTGGCTCAAGCGTGTTTGGCTTAGTGCAAACACCCAAAGGCAACGTGGTAAACGTCAAGAAAGGCCAGTTTATCGGCTTAAACAATGGCCGAGTTACTAAGGTGACGAGCCAATACGTTCAGATTAATGAAACTCTTCCAGATGGCTTAGGTTGTTGGCATAAGCGCAACGTTAGGCTGGCTCTGAAGTAAACCAATGTCACATGATGTGGATATGAGATGTAAATATGATTAAAGGAATAAGTGGATTAGTGAGCAAGGCTCTACAAGGTTTTGCTGTGTCTGTGATGTTGGTTGTTAGCGTGCTCAGCCATGCCGAGAGCTTACCGAACAAATTGGAGAATATTGATTTTAGGGTCAATAAGGATAAAGACGCCGTCATCATTATTGAGCTGGCGACCAGCACAGCAGTGGTGGATGTTCAACGAGCTCAGGAAGGGTTAAGTATCGAGCTAATCAATACTCAAGTTGATGATGACAAGCTCTACCTGCTGGATGTGAAGGATTTCGCTACCTTGGTTGAAGGCATTGAAGTCTATAAAGAGACACCAAGCACTCGGCTTCTAGCGACGATTAGCAATGACTATCAGTATGAATACAACCTAAAGGGGCGCTTTATTGAGGTGGTGATCAGCAAACCGGTGCTCGATGAAGCGACCAAAGAAAAAAGCGTTCTAGAGAAAGAGGGCAAGCTGATATCGATTAACTTCCAGGATATCCCGGTACGAAATGTCCTGCAACTGATTGCCGATTACAATGACTTCAATCTCGTGGTGTCTGATTCGGTAGCCGGAAACCTGACGTTACGCTTAGATGGCGTACCTTGGCAGCAAGTTCTCGACATTATCTTGCAAGTTAAAGGCTTGGATAAGCGTGTTGATGGCAATGTTATCTTGGTCGCGCCGAAAGCGGAGCTCGACCTTCGAGAGCAACAAGCGTTAGAGAAATCGCGCTTAGAAGAGGAGTTAGGGGAGCTTAAATCGGAAATCATCAAGATTAACTTTGCTAAAGCCACCGACATCGCTGACATGATTGGAGGTGAAGGTGCGGTCAGCATGTTGTCCGATCGTGGTTCGATTACCATTGATGAGCGCACCAACTCACTGCTCATTCGTGAATTGGAAGAAAACATTGCCGTGATCCGAGGCATCATTGAATCGTTAGACATTCCCGTGAAGCAGGTACAGATAGAGGCACGTATTGTCACGGTTACTGAGGGTAATCTTGATGAGCTTGGCGTGCGCTGGGGCGTTTCCTCAACCAACGGAAGCTTCACCGTTGGTGGCTCAATCGAAGGTAACCACCCATCAGCGATTACGCCGTATGACGACGATAGCGGCAGCAGCGTGATTGATGACTATCTCAACGTCAATTTAGGGGCAACATCGCCGAACGCCTCGAGTATTGCGTTTCAGGTGGCCAAGCTGGGTTCAGATACCTTACTCGATCTTGAACTGTCGGCACTGCAACAAGAGTCAAAAGCTGAAATCATTTCTAGTCCACGCTTAATCACCACCAATAAAAAGCCGGCTTATATTGAGCAAGGTACTGAAATTCCTTACTTAGAGTCATCTTCAAGTGGCGCTACGTCGGTTGCATTTAAGAAAGCCGTGTTGAGTCTTAAGGTGACACCGCAGATCACGCCCGATAATCGTTTGGTATTGGATTTGAGCGTGACTCAAGATAGGCCAGGGCAAGTGGTAAAAACTGGAACCGGTGAAGCGGTCGCCATTGATACGCAAAGAATAGGTACGCAAGTGCTTGTTAATAATGGTGAAACTGTCGTGCTTGGCGGGATATTTCAGCACAGCGTGAGCAGTACAGTGGATAAAGTTCCTCTGTTGGGGGACCTGCCAGTTTTGGGCGCATTGTTCCGTCGCAGCTATGAAAATGTGGGTAAAAGTGAACTACTTATTTTTGTCACACCCAAAGTTGTGATTCAGTAATGAACAATTAGATTAAAAATAAAGTTGCATTAGTGGCACCTAACCTTGATAATTTCGGGTCTTATCACGAATTATCTGTGAGGAATCGGTGCCACGGGCCTTTTAATTTCAGTACTTGTACTGACCTACCTTGTGGCGATGTCATTGAATTAACGTTGTAAATTACTGCTAAAAACATGGCTGAGAAACGCAATATTTTTCTTGTTGGCCCAATGGGCGCCGGCAAAAGTACAATTGGTAGACACCTAGCTTCCCAACTTCATATGGAGTTTCTAGACTCTGACACTGTGATCGAAGAGCGCACTGGCGCAGACATCGCATGGGTTTTTGATGTTGAGGGCGAAGAAGGTTTCCGTAAGCGCGAAGAATCTGTAATCAATGATCTGACAGAAGAACAAGGTATTGTTCTTGCGACAGGTGGTGGTTCAGTGTTGAGCAAAGAAAACCGTAACCGTCTATCTGCACGAGGCATTGTTGTATACCTAGAGACAACAATTGAAAAGCAACTTGCTCGCACTAACCGCGACAAGAAACGCCCTCTACTTCAAACAGACAACCCGCGTGATGTGCTAGAAGATCTAGCTGTATCTCGCAACGCACTATACGAAGAAGTGGCGGACTACACAGTTCGTACTGACGACCAAAGTGCAAAAGTGGTAGCCAACCAGATCGTAAAAATGCTAGAAGAACGTTAAGTTCATTTTTTCGGAGAGCAAACCCATGGAACGGATTACGGTCAATCTAGCTGAGCGTAGCTACCCTATCTCTATTGGCGCCGGGTTATTTGAAGACCCGGCGTACCTTTCTTTTTTATCAGGTAAGCAGAAAGTTGTTGTTATCAGTAATGTGACAGTAGCGCCTCTTTATGCTGATAAAATTTTATCGCTATTGGATCAAGTCGGCTGTCAGACATCTCTTCTCGAGCTGCCAGACGGTGAACAGTACAAAACCCTTGAAACGTTCAATTCAGTGATGAGCTACATGCTTGAAGGAAATTACAGCCGCGATGTGGTGGTGATTGCTTTAGGAGGTGGTGTTATCGGTGACTTGGTCGGTTTTGCTGCCTCTTGTTACCAGCGCGGTATTGATTTCATTCAAATCCCGACGACCCTTCTTTCTCAAGTGGACTCTTCTGTCGGTGGTAAAACCGCAGTAAACCATCCTCTTGGTAAGAATATGATCGGCGCTTTTTACCAACCGAAATCTGTGATCATCGATACCAACTGTTTATCAACGCTTCCAGAGCGTGAGTTTGCAGCGGGCATTGCTGAGGTGATCAAATACGGCATCATTTACGATGAAGCCTTCTTTGATTGGTTGGAGCAGAATCTAGAGAAACTTTATCAACTTGATGAAGAAGCACTGATTACCGCGATTGCTCGTTGTTGTGCAATTAAGGCTGAAGTGGTGGCTCTAGATGAAAAAGAGTCAGGAATCAGAGCGTTATTGAACCTAGGTCATACATTTGGTCATGCGATTGAAGCAGAACTAGGTTATGGTAATTGGCTACATGGTGAAGCTGTGTCGTCAGGCACTGTAATGGCAGCTAAAACAGCTCAATTACAGGGACTGATCTCTCAGCAGCAACTTGAGCGAATTATTTCTATACTCAAGAATGCGAAACTACCAATCCATACGCCAGAAAGCATGTCTTTTGAAGACTTTATGAAGCACATGATGCGCGATAAAAAAGTGCTGTCTGGTCAGTTGCGTTTGGTATTACCAACAAGTATTGGTACTGCTGAAGTGGTTGCTGATGTGCCTCAAGACATCATTAAACAAGCGATCGATTTCTGCCGTACTCTTTAAATTTGGTTGTGAGGTTGCCTAGCTAAACTCTAGGCAACTGAAGCGTTTTACTGATCGATCTTATCAGTAGGGATCCCCAATGAGTTTGGCTCATGAATTAAGAGTATTAGAGTTAGAATCTCAAGTTGAGCTGCTAGAGCGCTTACAGCTTTTGACTAACTTTGGTTCAAACCTTGTGACGGTGGCGGGCAAAGCTGGCTCTGGCCGATCTTGGTTGGCTCAGCGTTATCTTGAAGCATGGTCGACAGAAAAAAATCAGTGTTTACTGCTTTGTCATCCAAGCCAAGACGATCAACAACGCCGTGCGCTCATTCTTAGCCAAATTGTTTCTGATCCCCTGTTTAATCAACATGATTCTTTATCGGATAGCCTAACAAGGTTACTGGATGGAGAACCGTGTAATGTGGTTATCGTCGTTGATGATGCCCAACGACTTTCTGAGCTATTGGTATCCGAATTATGGATGTTGGTACTGGAAGCTCAATCAAACCCTCAATGGACGATCAATATCGTTCTCTTCTCGGAACCTGGCCACTTAGATACGTTATTAACGCGTTTGAGCTACGGTCAACAACACAAACCTATCGATCTTGAGATCGATGACCTTTCGCAACCAGAAGCTGAACATTTCTTTGAATCACTGGTGATTCGATATGTTGATGATGAGTCTGAAACTTGCGTGCGACGTGCGTTTAATAAAGCGCAACCTCTGCCCGGTGAGTTAATGGCTTTAGGAGAATTGAAAGTGGAAAAAAGGATTATTATTCGCTCAATTATTGGCTCACCCATCAATATCGCGATTGTGGTGGCCTTGCTGTTGATTTTAATTGGTGGTGGTTATTGGTGGATGTTCAGTCAACCAACCCCTGACGATAAAGCGCAATCTCTTATCGCTCCGATTGAACAGACAGCTATCCCAACTTTTGAAGTGGAAAGTGGTACCGAGCAAGCTGGAATCGACGGAATGGACGATTCTGAAGCCGAAGCTGACATGAGTTATCAAGGTGCTGATGACGACAGCTCATCTTTGCCACCGACTGTCGTTGAAGATACCGCGAGTGTTGGAGAAGTCGAACAAGATCAGCAGCGTGTCGTAATCACCTCTGATGTGGTTGATGCCTTGCTTGATGATAAACCTGAAAGTGCCGATACCAGTGCGATTGATGCTGCTGTTGAAGAAAACACAGGTGCCGCGGTGAGTTCGCAATCAGATGCAGACAAAGTGGAGTCACAGCCTTCAGCCGATGAAGCAACAGACCTAACACAGTCCACGCCACCGACTAAGAAAATTACATTCTCATTTTCTCGCGAAGAGTTACAAGCTATCTCTCCGCGAGCTTATACTTTGCAGTTGAGTGCGATGACCTCATTGGACGACGTACAGTCTTTCATTGAAGAGTATGACCTTGAGAACAAGGTTCGTATTTACCCAACACTTCGCAACGACACCAAGTGGTTTATTATCACTTATCAAGATTACCCAACGATTCAAGTGGCGAGAGACGCGGTAAGTGCGTTATCAAAACCCCTTCAACAGTTGGAACCTTGGGCAAAATCGATGAATCAAGTGCATCGAGAGATAGAACGTGCGAAATAACCCTGAGCTTAGCCTCAAAATATGTTACATTCCGCAGCCTTATTTTTGAGTTGATAGATAGAGCAGTAAATGAAAAAGCAGCGTGCCTTTCTAAAATGGGCTGGTGGTAAATATGGCCTAGTTGAAGACATCCAACGTCACCTGCCACCTGCTCGTAAATTGGTAGAACCGTTTGTCGGTGCCGGCTCAGTATTTCTGAATACTGACTTTGAACAGTACCTGCTTGCAGATATCAATCCCGATCTTATCAACCTGTACAACCTGCTTAAAACCGATCCTGAAACTTATATCACGGAAGCGAAGCGCTGGTTCTGTCCTGAGAACAACCGTAAAGAAGCCTTCTTAGATATTCGCGCTGAGTTCAATGGTACAGATAACGTCATGTATCGTTCATTGGCTTTCTTGTATATGAACCGATTTGGCTTCAATGGCCTATGTCGTTACAACAAGAAGGGCGGTTTTAACGTTCCATTTGGTTCTTATAAAAAACCTTACTTCCCAGAAGCTGAGCTGGAATTTTTTGCCGAGAAAGCGAAAAAAGCCACCTTCGTCTGTGAGGGATACCATGAAACCTTTAGCCGCGCGCGCAAAGGCTGTGTGGTTTACTGCGATCCTCCATACGCACCACTGTCGAACACGGCAAACTTTACCTCTTACGCAGGTAATGGCTTTAGCTTAGATGACCAAGCTGCACTGGCGGATGTTGCTGAAAAAGCAGCGATGGAACGAGGCATCCCTGTCTTGATCTCAAACCATGACACCACCTTAACGCGCCGTTTATACCATGGTGCAGAACTGAACGTGGTCAAGGTTAAGCGCACCATTAGCCGTAATGGCGCAGGGCGCAATAAAGTCGATGAGTTACTGGCACTTTTTCATAAAGAGAAAAACCAGCAACACGCTTCAGAAGAATTGTAGCGGCCAGCATAACCCTCGAACTCATTAAATTGAGTGACCAACGGGTACTTTCATAAACTAATCTTTCGAACTGCTAGGATCTGCTTAGTTGCTTAGGTAGAATTGCACACCAAATAGTCTTGGAATTGAGTCTTGTATTTGTATATGAGATGTCACAAGGCGGTGATATTCGCAATTTACTCACTCTTAAGAGGTTTGGTATGAAAGATTTTCTAATCGCTCCATCGATTTTGTCTGCAGATTTTGCTCGTCTTGGTGAAGACGTAGAAAAAGTACTCGCAGCTGGTGCTGATGTTGTGCACTTCGATGTGATGGACAACCACTACGTACCTAACCTGACTTTTGGCGCGCCTATCTGTAAAGCGCTGCGCGACTACGGTATTACGGCTCCTATCGATGTTCACCTTATGGTTAAGCCAGTAGACAGCATCGTGCCTGAGTTTGCTAAAGCCGGCGCATCAATGATTACCTTCCACGTTGAAGCTTCAGAGCACATCGATCGCACTCTACAGCTAATCAAAGAGCACGGCTGTAAAGCGGGTGTGGTTCTTAACCCTGCAACGCCGCTTTCTTGCTTAGATTACATCCTAGACAAAGTAGACATGATTCTACTGATGTCTGTGAACCCAGGCTTCGGCGGTCAATCTTTCATTCCGCACACGCTAGATAAACTACGTGCTGTTCGTAAGCTGATTGATGAGTCAGGCCGTGACATTCGCCTTGAGATTGATGGCGGCGTGAAGGTTGATAACATCCGTGAAATCGCAGAAGCGGGCGCAGATATGTTCGTTGCGGGTTCAGCTATCTTCAATCAACCAGATTACAAAGAAGTGATTGATGAGATGCGTGCAGAGCTTGCAAAAGTAAACGCATAATCGTAAAACTACAGATAGATTGAATATTAAGGGGCTAATTTGCCCCTTTTTTACGTCTTATAGCTCAACTCATAAGACGAACATAATAAATAGGAAAGTAAGATGTCATTAAGCTCAATAAAACTGATCGCCTTTGATTTGGATGGAACCTTGTTAGACAGCGTGCCTGATTTGGCCGTTGCTGCTGACCAAGCTTGTCAGGAGTTGGGTTTCCCTTCAGTGAGCGAAGAACAAGTTCGCGACTACGTAGGTAATGGAGCTGATGTTCTTATCGGACGTTCACTCAGCCGTAACTTGACGGTTGACCCAAGCCTAGAGCCAGAGCTACTGAAAAAAGCACGCATCCTGTTTGATGATTTCTATGAGCAGGGCGGTCACAAGCTAAGTCACCTTTACCCATCGGTTAAAGAGACGCTGGCTGAGCTGGATAAAGCCGGCTTCACTATGGCGCTGGTTACCAACAAGCCATCGAAGTTTGTACCAGACGTACTGGCGCAACACGGTATTGATAAGTACTTTGTTGATGTGTTGGGTGGCGACTCTTTCCCAGAGAAAAAACCGAACCCAGTCGCTCTGAACTGGTTGCTAGAAAAGCACAATGTAAAAGCGGAAGAGATGTTGATGGTTGGCGATTCAAGCAACGACATTAAAGCGGCTAAGAATGCAGGTTGTCACTCGTTTGGTCTGACTTACGGTTATAACCACGGCGAGCCGATTTCAGCATCAAACCCTGACTATGTCGCGGATAACGTCGCGCAATTACTAGATGTCGTTCTAGTTTCAGCATAAAGCGGACAAAAGTTAGCTAACCTACTAGCAAAATACTTATCAATGAGTACACTGGATGAGCCGTACAGAAGAGCTGTGCGGCTTTTCTATATTTAAGTTAAGAAGCTAAGCGTTCAATAAACTTAGCGAATAAGCAAAGGAATTAAAACCATGAGCAAGCCCATCGTATTGAGTGGTGTTCAACCATCTGGTGAACTAAGTATCGGTAACTACTTGGGTGCTCTACGTCAATGGCAACAGATGCAAGATGATTACGATTGCCAATACTGTGTTGTAGACCTTCACGCAATTACGGTTCGCCAAGATCCGAAAGCACTGCATGAAGCGACTCTAGACGCACTAGCAATCTGTCTTGCTGTCGGTGTTGATCCAAAGAAGAGCACGCTATTTGTTCAGTCACACGTACCAGAGCATGCTCAACTTGGTTGGCTTCTTAACTGTTACACACAAATGGGTGAACTGAGCCGTATGACTCAGTTTAAAGATAAGTCTGCACGTCACTCAAACGACGTAAACGTAGGCCTATACGACTACCCAGTGTTGATGGCTGCAGACATCCTGCTTTACGGTGCTCACCAAGTACCTGTAGGTAGCGACCAGAAACAACACCTAGAGCTAGCGCGTGATATCGCAACTCGCTTCAATAACATCTACGGTCCTGAAACGCCAATCTTCCAAGTACCAGAACCTTACATTCCAACAGTGAATGCACGTGTAATGAGCCTGCAAGACGCGACGAAGAAGATGTCTAAGTCGGACGACAACCGTAAGAACGTGATTACTCTGCTAGAAGAGCCTAAGTCGATCATCAAGAAGATCAACAAAGCGCAAACCGATGCAGAAACACCACCACGCATTGCTCACGATTGGGAAAACAAAGCGGGTATCTCTAACCTAATGGGTCTGTACTCTGCAGCGACGGGTAAAACGTTCGAAGAGATCGAAGCGCAGTACCAAGGCGTTGAAATGTACGGTCCGTTCAAGAAAGACGTAGGCGCAGCATTGGTTGAGATGCTTGAGCCGATTCAAGCTGAATATCACCGTATCCGTGCTGACCGTGCCTACATGGACGCAGTAATGAAAGCCGGTGCTGAAAAAGCCTCTGAACGTGCTGCAGTGACACTGAAAAAAGCATACGAAGCAGTAGGTTTTGTTACTCGCCCATAGGGTGAACTAACACAACTCGCTTGAGAATTTGAGCCCAAAGTAGCTGTTGTTTACTTTGGGCTTTTTCATGCCCATTCCATTTGCCTTCCTCGAAACCCCCTTGTTTGAATTGATAATTTACCCAGTATTTAGCTAGCATATCCATCGCTGTAATGCTGTGCAGATGATCTTATTTGGTACCCTCAAGCTTTATAAAATTACACTCGTTTCTATATATGTTGGAAATATATAACGTGCCAAACAATTGATGATTCCAAAGTGATAAGTTCCTCATTTTCTTGCCAACTGACTTATTCCTTTCATAAATAAACCTGATAGTTACCACAAAATACATGACTGCCCATAGATGGCAGTGACTATAACTCGATGAACTCAGGTGAAACGGATGGCTCTTTTACACAAACCTTCATTGCTAGCAGTGGCAATTGGTAGCTTGTTAACTACAAGCGCACACGCTGATTTGTTTATTTCACAATATGTGGAAGGCGGCAGCTATAACAAAGCGGTTGAGATTGCCAATAGTGGCGATAGCAGCATTAGTTTAGATGGTTACTCATTGGCGAAATCTGCCAATGGCAACGGATCATGGGGTGCCACTTTACCTTTAGATGGACACGTTTTAGCACCCGGTGAAGTACTCGTGGTCGCACATTCTAGTGCGAGTGATGAGATTAAAGCTCAAGCTGACATCATTAATGCCTCTATCGCCAATCATAATGGTGACGACCCGCTGGCTATCTTGAATTCAGACGGCTCGGTACATGATGTTGTTGGTTTGATGGGCGATGTGGACTGGGGCAAAGATGTTACTTTGGTTCGTGCGACACAAACACCTTCTGCGACGTTTGATGCTTCACAATGGGTATCGCTACCAAAAGACAGCATTGAAGGCCTAGGTTCACTAGACAGCGTTGAACTGCCAGAAGCGTTCACTTGTACACAAGATGGCTCTGACCCAGTATTCACCACCATTCAAGAAATCCAAGGTGAGGGCGCTACATCGCCATTCATCGATGGCTACCCATACATCACCGACGATGAATATTTCGTAAAAGGTGTGGTAAGTGCGGTAACAACAGGCCTAACTAAAGGCTTCTACCTGCAAGCACTTGAGGATGATTTCAACTCAAGCACTTCTGAGGGTCTATTTATTCATACCAACCAGTCGAGCTCAGAGCTAGTAGCCGGTGATGTAGTGTGTGTGAAAGGCAAGGTTCAAGAATACTACAGCCACACTCAGCTGAAAGTAGAAAACAACCAATGGCTAAAACAGGGCGAGCAGCAGGCACCTGAAGCTACGGCGATTGAAGTGCTAGACAGTGACGAGAACTTCGCTGCAACGCTTGAACGCTACGAAGGCATGTTGGTGAAAACAACCGAAGCGCTTGATATGCGTGTGACGCGTGCCTTTGGTTATGACTACGCAGGTCGTCGTAACAACATGGTACTGGCGCATGAGCGTATTAACATGCAGCCGAACCAGCTTTTCGCCGCGGGATCTGACGAAGCGAAGCAGCAAACTGAAGACAACGCAGACCGCCGTCTTTTCGTTGAAACCGATCAAAAAGCGGCTGATGGACAAGTCCCTTTCTACCCAGATTTTGGCCGCACTGATATCGACCAAGATGGTTCAACAGAAGATTACATCCGCATTGATGACACCATTGTTGGCCTAGAAGGCGTGCTGACTTACAGCTACGGTGAGTACCGTTTAATTGCGACTAACCAGATCTCGGCTGAAAACTATGTGCGTAACGATCCGCGTACCGACAAACCAGACATGGATGAAGGCGACCTACGTATTGCGACCTTCAACGTATTGAACTACTTCAACTCTCCATTTGGTGGCGACGCGAATCAGCACGGCAATAACCGTGGCGCGAACACCATCACTGAGTTTGAGATGCAGCAAGAGAAGATTGTGAACGCGATTCTTCGCTTAGATGCAGACATCATTGGCTTGATGGAAATTGAGAACAATGGCTTTGGTGAAGGCTCTGCCATTCAGCAACTTGTAAACCAACTGAATGATCGCATTGAGCGTAAGAAAGACCGTTATACCTTTGTGGCTGTCGACTCGAACGAAGACGGCGTAACCGACGAGATGGACTCTATTGGTACTGACGTTATCACAACGGGTGTTATCTACCGTAAGAAGGTGGTTAAGCTTAAAGACAGCCGTGTTATCGCGATGCCAAGCCAACAAGCACCAGAGGTGTTAGACGATTCAGGCAAGGTGATTGAAGACGGTAAGAACTACCAACGTGACTCATTGGCGCCAACCTTTAAAGTTAAAGGCACCAAAGAGAAACTCACCGTAGCGATCAACCACTTTAAATCGAAAGGCTCTAAGTGTTGGGAAGATGCTGCTCCGATTGAGCAGGGCGGCCAAGGCGGCGTTGATGCCGATAAGCAAGGTTCATGTGAGAACTTCCGTGTTGCTGCGGCGGTTGCATTAGGTGAAGCGCTCGATGGCATCAAAGGTCACAAAGTGATCCTGGGTGATATGAATTCGTATGGCATGGAAGATCCAATGTTGGTGCTAACGGATTACTCTGAAGAGAAATACGGAAAGCAAATTAAAGCGGCGCGTAACACTTACATTGATGGTGTTGAACAGTTTGGTGATAGCGGTGCGGTGATTACTAAGAACTACGGTTACATTAATGCTGTAGCTCAAAAGCACCCAGACAGCTGGAGCTACTCATACAATGACGAAGTGGGCGCACTGGATCACCTGTTGATCAGCGAAAGCCTGAAAGATAGGGTTGTCGATGCTACCGATTGGCACATTAATGGTGGTGAATCGACGTTGTTTGACTACAACGAAGAGTACAAAGGCGATCTGCCTAAGTACCAAGATCACTTCCGTTCATCGGATCATGATCCTGCGGTTCTTGAGTTAAGAGTCGGCGGTTCATTCGGCTTGGGTGCATTGATGTCATTGTTTGGCCTGGCAATGTGGCGTCGTCGCAAGTAGCTAAACTGTAAGTAGATTGGCTTGCCATACAAGCAAGCCAATTCAGATAACTTAACGCTATCTGTAAACAATTAAGGTCAACCTAGGTTGGCCTTAATTATTGGCGAAATGCAGTTTCCACTTGCCTTTCGCTATGGGTATTGCACAATACCGCCCCTATATCTCCCAATCCTTTAGTATTTAGCAAACGATTTCGACTCATGTTACTTATCATCGATAACTACGACTCCTTTACTTATAACTTGTATCAGTATTTCTGTGAGTTAGGGGTAACTGTAAAAGTTGTACGCAACGATGAGATTGATATTGCGGGCATCGAAGCACTGAATCCTAGTCACCTTGTTATCTCGCCGGGTCCTTGTACACCGGATGATGCGGGAATCTCTCTGCAAGTTATAGAACACTTCGTTGGCAAGCTGCCGATCTTAGGTGTGTGTCTTGGTCATCAAGCCATTGCTCAAGTGTTTGGTGGTGAAGTGGTGAGAGCCAGACAAGTGATGCACGGTAAAACCTCGCCAATACGCCACAATGGCAAGAGTGTTTTTCAAGGTCTCAATAACCCTCTGACTGTGACACGTTACCACTCACTCGTGGTGAAAAATGGCACGCTACCAGACTGCTTTGAGCTGACGTCTTGGACGGAGTTTGAAGATGGCAGCATGGATGAGATCATGGGTTATCAACACAAAACCTTGCCGATTGATGCGGTGCAATTTCACCCTGAATCGATTAAAACAGAGCAAGGACACCAGCTTCTCGCTAACTTCCTAGCACGCTGAGTGTTTAAATTTGACTCTTTCTCCGTCTAAATAAGCCAGTTTAACGTATTCCATTACCCGTTAAGCGTTTAAATTCGGGCGCTACGCGTCTTCATCCCTCTGACGCCGATCACTTTTTATAACATTTCTCCCTCGTCAGGCTAAGTTTTTAGCCTATGCAAAATTATTCGCGTTATTTCGTCTCGAACCCAATATACCGCAATGCCAGTAAGGCTTTGCTGTTGCTGGTTATACGTTTAGGTAAAAAAAGCTTCATAAAACAGATTAATTGATGCATAAATAGTCATAGGTAGTGACGTTTAGCTGGTTGTAAGGGATGGCTAAAGAATAATCTACTATTGAAAAGGTTAATTAAATGTAAATATAATGCTGCAGCGGGATTATGGCGAGACAAAATATCTTTGTCTCACTTATGAACCATTACGCTTATTTGCGAAGCTTGCGGTATCGAGAAGGAATGTACGATGACAGTGGAAAATAAAGTAGAACGTAGTCTGTTTAATGAGGTGATGGTGCCTTGTTATAACCCAATGGAAATGATCCCAGTAAAAGGGGAAGGCGCACGCGTTTGGGACCAACAAGGCCGAGAGTATATCGACTTTGCTGGTGGTATCGCTGTGAGCTGTTTGGGTCACTGTCACCCAGCAATGGTTAATGCTGTTACCGAGCAAGCAAACAAGATTTGGCACCTAAGTAATGTAATGACTAACGAACCTGCACTGCGTCTAGCGAAGAAGCTAACTGACGTATGTTTTGCAGAAAAAGTATTCTTTGCGAACTCTGGTGCAGAAGCGAACGAAGCAGCACTTAAGCTAGCTCGTCGTTGGGCTGCGGATGTTCACGGTCCTGAGAAATCTGAAATCATTGCATTCAAACAAGGTTTCCACGGTCGTACTTTCTTTACTGTAACCGTTGGTGGTCAAGAAGCTTACTCAGATGGCTTCGGTCCAAAACCTGGCGATGTAACTCACCTACCTTACAACGATATTGCCGCTCTAGAAGCGCATATCTCTGATCGCACTTGTGCCATCATGATGGAACCTCTGCAAGGCGAGGGCGGTATCATCTCTCCAACGGCTGAGTTCGTGAATACGGTTCGTGAACTGTGTGACAAGCACAATGCATTGTTGATTTTTGATGAAGTACAAACAGGTAATGGTCGTACTGGTAACTTCTATGCTTACCAAGGTCTGGGCGTGACGCCAGACATTCTAAGCACAGCGAAGTCTCTAGGTGGCGGTTTCCCTATCGGCGCAATGCTGACGACGTCTGAACTGGCTACACACCTTAAGGTTGGTACGCACGGTTCTACATACGGTGGTAACCCACTGGCGTGTGCGGTAGCTGAAGCAGTGGTTGACGTAGTTAGCCAACCTGAGACTCTAGAAGGCGTAAAAGAGCGTGAAGCGCTATTCCGTGATGGTCTAACTAAGATTAACGACAAATACCAAATTTTCAGTGAGATTCGTGGTAAAGGCCTATTGTTAGGTGCTGCACTGAATGACGAATGGCAAGGGCGTGCGCGTGACGTATTAGTAGCAGCAGGCGAGCAAGGCCTAATGGTACTGGTTGCGGGTGCAAACGTGGTTCGTTTTACTCCATCACTGGTTATCACTAAACAAGAAATTGAAGAAGGTTTATCAACACTAGACAAAGCAATCGCTACGCTAGTTTAGCCTGAGCGGCGTCATAGGAATGATCGCCATTAGAGCGATCTCATGACGTACTGCTAAAGGCCCAAGCTTCTGGTTTTGGGCCTATTTTGCATCTGGAGGGAATATTGATGCTAGTTGTTCGCCCAATAAAACTGTCTGATTACGATGCGCTGCACACCTGTGCAGTTGAATCAGGTCATGGATTCACATCTCTTCCGGTTAACGAAGAATTGTTAACTAACCGAATTACCCATTCTGAATACAGCTTTGCGAAAGCAGACGTGACCGAACCCGGTGATGAAGGCTATCTAATGGTGGGTTTCGACGCTGAAACTGGCGAAGTTGCTGGTACAACGGGTATCGAAGCTTCCATTGGCTGGGATGTGCCTTTTTACTCGTACCACATCAGTAAAGTGGTTCACTCTTCACAGCGCCTTAAAGTGAATAACGTGGTTAAGCTGTTGACGTTTGGTAATAACTACACAGGCTGCAGCGAAATTTGTACGCTGTTCTTACGTCCTGATTACCGCAAAGGCTTAAACGGTCGACTGATGTCTAAGTGTCGTTTCCTACTGATGGCTGAGCACCCAGAGCGTTTCTCAAAAACGATCTTTGCTGAGATGCGTGGTGTATCAGATGCGGAAGGCAATTCTCCTTTCTGGCAATGGCTGCAAGAACATTTCTTCTCGATTGACTTCACGCTTGCCGATTACCTAACCGGTATTGGTAAGAAAGGCTTCATTGCTGACCTAATGCCTAAGCTACCTATCTACGTGAACCTACTGAGCAAAGAAGCTCAAGCGGTGATCGGAGAGGTACATGACAATACGCGCCCTGCACTTAAGTTGCTGGAACGTGAAGGTTTCACCAACCGTGGTTATGTCGATATCTTTGATGCAGGCCCAACGGTTGAGTGTGATCTAAGAAACATCGAATCTGTGCGTCACTCAATTCGAGCACAGGTTCAAATTGCAGAGCACTCTAGCTCTAAAGACTTCCTAATTGGTAATACCTCGTTTGAGAACTTCCGCGCAGTAGCCGCGAAAGGTGCGTATGACCAAGCAAGCGACACAGTGATTTTATCATCTGAAGTAGCGAGCGCTCTTGAAGTAAAAGAAGGCGAATTCGTTCGCATGTTGGCTCAGTAAGAGCGGCGATTATCTGTCGAAGATTTTAAGGATAGAAGTATGACTCAGTGGATAGCAGGACAGTGGGTGGCAGGTCAAGGTGACGCCATGACATCAGTAAGCCCATACAACAATGAAGTAGTGTGGCAGGGTGATAGCGCAACACCAGCGCAGGTTGAATCTGCAGTAGCAGCAGCTCGTGAAGCCTTCTTGGTTTGGAAAAAATTGAGCTTTGCAGAGCGTGAAGCGATCGTGTTGAACTTTGCTGAGAAGGTAAAAGAGAACAGCGAAGAGATTGCACAGATTATTGCAAAAGAGACGGGTAAACCGATTTGGGAAACTCGCACTGAAGCGGGCGCGATGGCAGGCAAGATCGCCATCTCTATCCGTGCTTACCACGAGCGTACAGGTGAAGCTTCACGTGAAGCGGCTGGCAACCAAATTGTACTTCGTCACCGTCCATTGGGCGTGATGGCGGTATTTGGGCCTTACAACTTCCCTGGTCACTTACCTAACGGTCATATTGTTCCAGCTCTGCTATCGGGCAACACCGTAGTATTCAAGCCTTCAGAGCAGACACCTTGGACGGGTGAATTCGCAATGAAGCTATGGCAAGAAGCGGGTCTTCCTGCTGGCGTAATCAACCTAGTGCAAGGCGCTAAAGAGACAGGTATCGCACTGGCTGATGCTAAAGGTCTTGATGGCGTGCTATTTACGGGTAGTGCGAATACTGGTCATATCCTGCATCGTCAATTCGCGGGCCAACCGGGCAAGATGCTGGCACTAGAAATGGGCGGCAACAACCCTATGGTGATCAGCGACCAATACGGTGATGCAGACGCAACGGTATACACTATCATCCAATCGGCGTTCATCAGTGCTGGTCAGCGTTGTACATGTGCTCGTCGCTTGTATGTGCCTGTTGGCGAGAAGGGCGATCTGCTTCTAGATAAACTGGTCGCAGCTACGCAAAAGATTCGTGTTGATCAGCCATTCGCTGAACCAGCACCCTTCATGGGTCCTCAGATCTCTGAAGCTGCGGCTAAGTTCATTCTGGACGCGCAAGCGAATCTACAATCGTTAGGCGGCGTCAGCCTAGTAGAAGCAAAAGCGGGTCAAGCGGCGTTTGTTTCTCCGGGCATTATCGATGCAACCAATATTGCTGAACTGCCAGATGAAGAGTACTTCGGTCCATTGCTGCAAGTGGTTCGTTACCAATCGCTAGAGCAAGCGGTCGAGTTAGCTAACGACACACGCTTTGGTTTGTCTGCAGGCCTTGTATCAACAGACGATTCTGAATGGGAATACTTCGTTGACCATATCCGTGCGGGTATTGTTAACCGTAACCGTCAGCTAACAGGCGCAAGTGGTGATGCACCGTTTGGTGGTCCGGGTGCTTCAGGCAACCTACGTCCAAGTGCTTACTACGCAGCTGACTACTGTGCTTACCCTATGGCTTCAATGGAAGGTGGCGAAACTCAACTACCAGCATCGTTTAGCCCAGGTATTGAGCTTTAATTTAGGCTAATGAGTCTTAGGCTCATTGGTTAAGCTTGAAATAAGGAAGTGGTGTTATCGCTTCCCTTTTCCATCACGTCCGACACCTAGATTGGGCGGTAGATAATAATAGAACAAGTATGTCACAGGCTGATGGCTGCTGACTCTGTGTCTCAGCCTCTCCCTTTCTAATCCAAATTACTAGCTTGCTAGAACCTCTGACAAGGAGTCACCATGACGCCCGATCTACTCTTTAAATCACTATGGGACGATTACATTCACAGGCTGTGTCCATCGGCTGAGAAAGTGCATCACTTGCTGAAAGAAGATGAAGCGCTGATCAACGACCATATTGCACTGCGTACTTTCAATGTTGCTCCGCTAGGTATTGAAACATTGGCTAAGCCTTTCCTTGAGCTAGGTTATAAAGCGTGTGGCGATTACTTGTTTGAGAGTAAGAAGCTAGTCGCGAAGCATTACGAGCACCCAGACCCGAAGCAGCCAAAAGTGTTCATTAGTGAGTTGAAGGTCGAAGAGTGTTCAAGTGACTTACAACAGATCGTTGCTAAATTGGTTGAGCAAGTCGACGTAAGCAAGCTTCAAGGCCATGAATTCTTGTTTGGTGGTCGTCTATGGGACTTGAGCTTCGCAGATTTCCAAGTGCTTGCAAAAGAGAGTGAATACGCGTCTTGGCTCGCAGCTCATGGTTACGGTGCCAACCACTTTACAGTGAGCGTTAATCAACTCGATGCTTTTGATGAAGTGCAGGCAGTGAATGATTATTTGAGCGAATCAGGCTTCACGATCAATGCATCTGGTGGCCAGGTTAAAGGCTCTCCAGAGGTCTTATTAGAGCAATCATCAACAATGGCAGATAAAGTCCCAGTTTCATTTGTTGAGGGCAATGAGATGATTCCTGGAGGCTTCTATGAGTTCGCTAAGCGTTATGCGATGGCTAATGGTGAGCTTTATACCGGTTTTGTGGCAGCATCGGCTGACAAGATCTTCGAAAGCACTAACGGTTAAAGAAAGATACGAGTACGGACTTTACCCTAAAGATGCAGATAGGCTTCGCTTCGAGAGTGTTTGCGCTTCGAAGCTGTAGGTGTTTCATTCGTATTTTCTTTGTAGATCTTTAGAAAACAAAAAAGCCACCAAATTTGCATTTGGTGGCTTTCAAATTTTTGGCTCAGTTAATCGAGATTAACGAGTGCCGTATACCACGATAGTTTTACCGTGTGCAGAAATTAGGTTCTGCTCTTCTAGCATCTTCAAGATACGACCAACGGTCTCACGAGAACAACCAACGATCTGGCCAATCTCTTGACGAGTGATCTTGATTTGCATGCCGTCAGGGTGAGTCATTGCATCTGGCTGTTTCGCTAGGTTTAGTAGCGTTTGAGCGATACGACCTGTTACATCAAGGAACGCTAAGTCACCAACCTTTTGGCTAGTTACTTGTAGACGGTTTGCCATTTGCGCTGAAAGGCGCATTAGGATATCTGGGTTCACTTGGATAAGTTGACGGAATTTCTTGAAAGAAATTTCAGCTACTTCACAAGGAGATTTAGCACGAACCCAAGCTGTACGCTCTTGGTCTTCTTCGAACAAGCCAAGCTCACCGATGAAGTCGCCTTGGTTTAGGTAAGAAAGAATCATTTCCTTACCTTCTTCGTCTTTGATAAGAACTGCCACAGAACCTTTAACGATGTAGTACAAGGTTTCTGCCTTTTCACCAGCATGAATCAAAGTACTTTTTGAAGGGTACTTATGAATATGACAGTGTGAAAGGAACCACTCTAATGTTGGATCGGTTTGAGGTTTACCTAGAACCATAATATCTCACTTCCTCTGCAGGGTATGCTTGCCGCTTTCCGTATTTTAGCTAAGCCTGGATTGACTTGTAGGATAAGAGCACTCGTTGAGTGCTGCAAGCTATCTTGTGTTTCGTTTAAGAATAGTATCCTTTTTCAGGTACTATTTCTTGATTTTAATCGTGACCAAGCTACGATTTTTTACGCAAAATTGTGCACATGATCACGGTATGAAAAGTAATCAACCAGAATGTCGTTTTGTTAACCTATTTTTCCGGTTTCGATGAGTTGTTGCAGGATTGGCCTCACAATGAGCTCCATAGCAAAACTCATCTTGCCGCCTGGCACTACTAGCGTGTTATGACGAGACATAAACGAGCCATCAATCATAGCCAGAAGGTAGGGGAAATCGACGTTTTTGATGCCACGCAAACGTATAACTACGAAGCTTTCGTCTAAACTTGGAATCCCTTTGGCGTTGAGAGGGTTAGATGTATCTACGGTTGGAACACGCTGAAAGTTGATGTGAGTGCGCGAAAATTGCGGGGTAATGTAGTTAAGGTAATCATCCATCGAACGAACAATGGAATCCATTACGGCTTCGCGTGAGTGGCCACGATCGCGGGTGTCACGAACGAATTTTTGAATCCACTCTAGGTTTACGATGGGCACCATGCCGATCAGCAAATCGACGTGTTGAGAAACGTTAATGTCGCCATCAACCACACCGCCGTGCAAGCCTTCGTAAAACATCACATCGGAATTTTCCGGGATCTCTTGCCATGGCGTGAAGGTGCCCGGCATTTGATTGTAAGGCACGGCTTCATCAAAGGTGTGCAGGTAGCTTCTTACTTTACCTGTACCTTCGTTACCGTATTTACGGAAGAACTCTTCTAGCGCACCAAAGTCGTTGGCTTGAGGACCAAAGTAGCTGATGTGCTTACCTTGCTCGCGCGCTTTACGGATCTCGACATCCATCTCTGGGCGAGTGAAGCGATGGAAACTATCCCCTTCAACCCAAGCGGCCTTCACGTCCATCATATTGAACATTTTACGGAAGGCTTCTGAGGTGGTGGTGGTGCCGGCTCCAGATGAACCCGTCACCGCAATAATTGGATGTTTAGCGGACATGACAACCCTTGTCTTTTGAGTAACTTACTTGTTAGCAATCGTTTACCACTATAACACGGCTCCTTTATGAGCGCAGCCTAGAAGCGTTTTGTGACTTGAATATCAACGGTTTCATGCAGCTCAGAAAATACGATACTGACTTCTCCTGAGGCTAATTGATGTTTCACTTGGTCAATCTTGTTTTGCAATGAAACCTCTACATCACCGTAGTCTGTACCTTCACGCAGCACGAACTCTTTGATGAGGTTTTCCAGTGTTTCTGGTGCAATGTCTTGCCATGGGATGATCATAAATACTTCTCTCTTTTATGTTCATAAATAGGTTTATTGATGTAGAAATGCGTGTGCTTAGTATTGTTTTACTTCTATTTACTAAGGCTCGGTCATTATGCCGAATCTTGAATACTTTCATAGTAGGCGGGTAATGCTTCTTCTAACCAAAACCTTGGTTTGAGCGTGCTACCGGTAATGAACCCCACATGGCCGCCTTTTTGAAACAGGCGATAGTCGATGTTGTCAGGCAACACGAACTTTGGAATTACGTCGTCTGTCATAAACGGATCGTCTTTGGCATGGATGATCTGAGTCGGTAGTTTAATCTTATTAAGTTTAGGAAGCGCTGAGCACTGAGCATAGTAGTCCTGAGCATTTTTGAAGCCGTGCAGAGGCGCAGTGATTCGTTCATCAAACTCATACAGTTTGGTGATGTTCTTGATGGCTTCAGCGGTGATGCCAAGTTTTTCCTGTAGCAGGTTAACCTTTTTTAGCGCATTCGATTTTAGAGAGTTGAGCAGGTACTTCTTATAGAGCTTGGAGAAACCGCGCTCAATGCGACTAGAGCAACACGCTAAGTCAAAAGGAGCAGATACGATGGTCGCCGCCGACAGCAATGGGTAGTCTGCGTACTCAGCCAAATAGTTCGCCAGCATGTTTCCACCTAAAGATATGCCAACCGCAACCTTAGGGTTATTCGGAAACTGGGCGTGCAGGTGTCTTAGAAAAAAGCGCGCATCTTCGACTTCACCTGAATGGTAAGCGCGAGCCAGGCGATTGGGTTTTCCGCTGCAGCCTCTGAAGTGCATCATCACGGACAACCAACCATCTTTAGCAAACGCATTCATTAATCCATTGGCATAAGGGCTCTCAAAGCTACCTTCTAAACCGTGGAATAGAACGAATATCGGCTTGCTACTGCGATCATTCTTATTTGAGGTGTCACCGTCTGGTGATTCGCTCCAAGCAAGATCAAGAAAGTCACCATCGGGTGTTTCTAAGGTTTGCCAGTGAGGATGAAACAGCGCCTGCTTTCGAATAAACCGTGGCACTAAGGTTTGTAAGTGCGGATTAGAGAGACCAGCAGCTGCGGTAAATATTGTCATAAAAACGATCCATGCTTCTTTTACGGGTTTTGATAACGTGTTGAGTTTGTAACGAAACGCCCACGTTTTTATTTGAGCTTGGTTGATTCTCGGCATAAGCGCAAGGCTTCACTTATACGAGATACAAAAACAGGCTATGGGTAACCGTTTGAATAATATCAAGGTTAAGCTTGGATCTTCATTGAATAAAAGGGAAAGAGAATGAGCTAGGGCTGTGGTGCTGGTTCAGAAAAAGCGTCGTAGAGGTTTTCAGCCCCTAATAAACGACAGTACTGAAAAGTGAGCGGTGATTGCTGGTTAGCGTACAGCTGTAGGGAGTTTATACAGTCGACCAGATCGGACTGTTGTTGCTTTTCAAGCTGTAACTCAAACTTTAGCGCTTCACGGTATAGAGAGTCGACAACGTGTGCTTTGAGATGTTTACGTAGCTCTCGATAGCCATGAAGCAGGGTTTCAGAGCGGCTTAAACACTGTTGAACTTTATGCCACTCTTCTTCAGCAAAAGACAATTGCTGCTCATCAAGCCATTTGAGAAGCAGCAGTAGATTGACGTTGCCGTGGAACTGGTTTTGCAAAGCTAAGCACGCATCCTTTACACCGCGCACACTGTAATACTGAAGGCTAAATTGCCATAGTCGTTCCAGTGTTAGTGATATTGGGGCGTGCTCTGGGCTCATAAGCTATCCATATCCTGTTCCATCTGCTCAAGCTCTTCTTGAGTGGACATCCAATCCATTTCAACTTCTTCTAGCTGTGACTTACTGCTCGCTTGGAGAGCGAGTACTTTATTCAGTTTAGCCTTATTTTCAGCTTCATACAGTGATGTGTCGGATAATTCTTGCTCAGCTTCTTCAAGAGCCTGCGTTAATTTATCCATCTGCTTTTCAAATTGAGTGAGCTTTTTACGAAGTGGTGCCGTCAGTTTACGGAACTCGGCTTCTTTACGTTTCTGCTCTTTTTTCGCTGCTGCACTGTTGGCGCCGTCTTTGGCTGGTGCCAATGCTTGTGCTTCTTTGCGCTCAACTTTCTGTTGCTCGGTTAGCCACTTGTAGTAATCGCTTAAGTCACCATCAAACGGTGCGACTTGGCGGTCGTGTACAAGGTATAAATCATCGGTAGTTGCACGCAGTAGGTAACGGTCGTGCGATACGATAACCATTGCGCCTTCAAACGTCTGCAGGGCAAAAGTCAGCGCTTGACGCATGTCGAGATCCAAGTGGTTGGTTGGTTCATCGAGTAGCAACAGGTTCGGTTTTTGCCATACCAGTAGCGCCAGAACTAAACGCGCTTTTTCACCACCAGAGAAGGGTGCCACTTTATCGAGCGCTTTTTCACCTTGGAAACCGAAGCTACCTAGGTAATCACGCAATTGTTGCTCGGTGTGTTTAGGGGCAATCTGCATCATGTGCTGCAGCGGTGTTTCTTCTGGGTGCAACGTTTCTAACTGGTGCTGTGCAAAGTAACCAATCTTAACGCCTTGCGAATAACTCAGTTCACCGCCTTGCTGTTTAAGTTCGCCAGAAAGCAGTTTAATCAGTGTTGATTTACCAGCACCATTTCGACCAAGTAGACCAATACGGCTACCCGGTACTAGGTTCAGGCGAATTTTCTCTAGAATCAGATTGTCATCATAGCCCGCTGATACTTCATCCATCATCATGATTGGATTTGGTAGCGCGTCTGGTTCTCTAAACTCAAAGCTGAATGGATTATCAAACTGAGCAGGCAGCACTTGTTCCATTTTCTCTAGCGCTTTAATACGGCTTTGCGCTTGGCGAGCCTTTGAAGCTTTGTAACGGAAACGGTCAATGTAGCTCTGCATGTGAGACATCTGTTTCTGCTGCTTTTGGTACATCGCTTGTTGCAGAATCAGTTTTTGCGCTCGTTGGGTTTCGAACGATGAGTAGTTACCCGTGTACTCATTGAGCTGTTGGTTTTCAACATGCACGATGCGGTTGACGATAGGGTCTAAGAAATCTCTATCGTGCGAGATAAGAACGAGTGTGCCTGGGTAGCTTTGTAACCAACGCTCTAACCACATTACTGCGTCTAAATCCAAGTGGTTGGTAGGCTCATCGAGTAGCAGTAGGTCACTGCGACACAGTAGGGCTTGCGCTAGGTTCAAACGCATACGCCAACCACCTGAGAATTGAGTCAGGTTCCATGTCATTTGTTCTTGGCTAAAGCCTAGGCCATCCAGTAACTCGGCAGCACGTGCCTTTATGCTGTAACCACCAATGGTTTCAATCTTGCCGTGGATCTCTGCTACCAATGTGCCATTGTCGGCTTGTTCAGCTTTCTCTAGTTGATCTTCAAGGCCGCGGTATTCACGGTCGCCATCAATCACGTATTCAATTGCTGTTCTTTCTAATGCAGGTGTTTCTTGAGCAACCCAAGCCATTTCCCAATGGGCTGGTTTACTGAATGAACCCGCATCAATAGACAGTTCGTCCTTAATTAAGGCGAATAGCGTAGATTTACCACAGCCGTTTTTACCAACCAAACCGATCTTGTCGCCAGGGTGAAAAGTCGCAGATGCTTGGTCGAGGAGTGGCTTACCGCCGCGTAGCAATTGAATATCAGAGAAAGTAATCATAATTGAAATAGCATAGAAATTAGAGGTGAACAGACGCCTGCATAGTAGGCTGAAACCAGATAAAAGTCGATCACAATGCAATTTGCGTTATGATGCCAATAACATATTAATAACTTTTGCTTAAATTCTTGTGGCCTTGCCACCGTTTAGCCCTCAAAGGAATGTTTCAAAGGAATGAGTAATACTCCCTCGACAGACAAAGTCGTGCCAAAGGTGTTGATCATCTACGCGCACCCAGAGCCGCAAACCTCTATTGCTAATCAGATGATGGTTAAGAAGGTAGAGTCGCTCGGTCATGTCAAAGTTCATGATCTCTACGCCATCTACCCAGACTTCTTTATCGATGTGCCTTATGAGCATGAATTGCTCCTTCAATACGATGTGATCGTGTTTCAGCATCCTCTGTTTATGTATTCCTGCCCTTCATTGTTAAAAGAGTGGTTTGATCGCGTGTTAGGCAAGGGTTTTGCGTTTGGTGAGCAGAGCGCACTTAAAGGCAAACACTGGCGCAGTGTGATTACTACCGGTGGTAAAGAAGAGGCGTTTGGTGCCGCAGGCTATAATAAATATCCATTACAAGAGATCTTGCAACCATTCGAGCTTACCGCTGCTTTGTGTCAGATGAATTGGATATCCCCTTTGGTTTTACACTGGGCACGAAATGTCTCCGATATGACGCGTTACCAACACGCCGAAGCGTATCGAAATTGGTTGCGAGACCCGCTACAAGATATAGGAGCAGATGATGGCTCTGACTAATGATTTTCTACAAAGTAGCGTTATATTTTTAGCGGCTGCTGTGGTTGCGGTTCCTATCGCACAGCGCGCCGGTTTGGGTTCAGTACTTGGTTACTTATTAGCGGGTGTGGCAATTGGCCCATGGGGGCTTGGCTTAATCAGTGATGTCGAAGCGATTCTACACTTCTCCGAATTCGGGGTGGTACTGCTGCTCTTCTTGATTGGTCTCGAACTTAATCCGAAAAAACTGTGGCAGATGCGAGCGCCGATTCTAGGACTCGGTGGCGCACAAGTGCTGATCACCACTCTGATTATTACCGCCATCGCCTGTCTATTTGGATTAACTTGGCAAACCAGCCTGGTAATAGGTATGGGTTTAGCGTTGTCTTCGACAGCCATTGCTTTACGCGTTATTGAAGAGCGAGAACTTGGTGGTAAAGAAGCCGGGCAGTCAGGCTTTGCAGTACTGCTTTTCCAAGATATAGCTGTTATCCCTATGTTGGCGATGCTGCCTTTGCTCGCTGGCAATACGGGCGGCAGTTGGGCTGACATGCTGTGGATGCTAGGCGGTGTGATTGGTCTGCTGGTCGGTGGTCACTTCTTGTTGAGGCCACTGTTCCGATACGTAGTGATGAGCGGTGTCCGTGAGCTTTTCACGGTTGCAGCGTTGTTATTGGTGATTGGTATTGCCGTCATCATGCAGCAGATTGGCTTATCGATGGCATTAGGTACTTTCTTGGCGGGCGTCCTTCTGGCTGAAAGTGAATATCGACACGAGCTTGAGATCGCGATTGATCCATTCAAAGGTTTACTGCTTGGTCTGTTCTTTATCTCTGTGGGTATGGCGGTAAACCTAGGTCTACTGGCAGAAAGCCCATTCGCAATACTTATTGCAGTGTCGTCGCTAGTCGTATTGAAAGGTTTGGTGCTGTATGCGCTGGCTCGTATCTTCGGCACTCAAGCTAAAGCACGCAGCCGAATGGCGATGATCCTTAGCCAAGGTGGTGAGTTCGCTTTCGTTATTTTTACTGCGGCGAGTGCTCAAGGCATCTTAAGTGGCGAACAGGTGTCGTTCTTACTGGTAGTAGTGAGCCTGTCTATGGTGACCACGCCACTAATGCTTAAGCTGCAAGATAAGTTCTTTGCTCGTCAACTGAACCAAATCAGCGAAAGTGCGATGTCTTCGGATGTGGTTGATCGCAGCCCTCGAGTGATCATTGCTGGCTTTGGTCGCTTCGGTCAGATCATCGGTCGCTTGATGTACGCTAATAAGATTCGTATTACCGTTCTTGAGAGTGATGCCAGCCAAATCCATATCCTTAGAAAGTTTGGCTACAAAGTCTTTTACGGAGACTCGACTCACCTAGAGCTATTACGCGCAGCCGGTGCTGATAAAGCAGAGGCGATTGTGTTGTGTACTGACTCCCCTGATGAAATCATGAAAACCGTCGATTTATGTAAGCAGCACTTCCCACGCTTAAAGATCTTGGCGCGTGCACGAAGCCGTGTTGAAGCGTATCAACTACTTAACCACGGTGTGAGTAACTATTCGCGTGAAACCTTCCTTGGAGCATTGGATTTAGGTCGTCAAACATTGACTGAACTTGGCATGCATCCATATAAAGCGAAGCGAGCAGAAGCACACTTTAGAAAGTTGGATAATGGTATGCTGAAAGAGTTGCTGCCTCAGCATAACGAAGATGCCGAGTTAGCCCAAAGAGCGAAAGAGGCTCGTAAAGAACTTGAAGAGATCTTTGGACGCGAGATGGAAAACGATCACCAATCTCGAAACTATTGGCAGTAGCTTGAAGTGATAACTCATGCTTGAGCTTAGAAATAGAGCTTGGGCATAGAAATAACAGACTATAGAACTAACCTAATAATAAACGCGGTCTCTGCTTAACTTATCAATAAAGTGAGTGGGAAGAACCGCGAATCCAGAGCAGTAAAGGATATGAACGTGAAACAGAAAAAACGCTTTATCGCAGGGGCAAGCTGCCCAAGTTGCAACACTCAAGACACACTCCGTTGGTGGATTGAAAATAATATCGAGCTGGTGGAATGTGTCGATTGTGACTTCACAGAACAGCGTAAACCGAAAACTGTAGAGAAATCTGAACACGCGAATCAAGAAATGATCGGTATTTTTAAGCCAGAATGATTGAGTTTCGTTAATTGATCCCCATAATATCCCGGTACAGAATTTTTCCTAAGCTCAACTGTTCGAGCTTAGTCCAAACCTCCTTGGAGCTCTCATGAAAATTGAAAAGAACGTAGTAGTTAGTGTTGCATATCAAGTGAAACTTGAAGATGGCGTAGTAGTTGACCAATCAACTGCAGAAGCTCCACTAGATTACCTTCACGGTCACAACAACCTAATTACAGGTCTTGAAAAAGAGCTTGAAGGCAAAGTAGCTGGCGACAAGTTCTCTGCAACGGTTACTCCAGAAGACGCATACGGCGAGCACAACGACGCACTAGTTCAACGTGTTCCTGCTGACGTATTCCAAGGTGTTGAGCAAATCGAAGTTGGCATGCGTTTCCTAGCGGATACTGACCAAGGTCCAATCCCAGTAGAAGTTACTGAAGTAGATGGCGACGAAGTTGTTGTTGATGGTAACCACATGCTAGCTGGCCAAACTCTAACGTTTGACGTTGAAGTTGTAGCGGTTCGTGAAGCGACTGAAGAAGAAGTTCAACACGGTCACGTACACCAAGAAGGCGGCTGTGGCGGTCACGACCACGATCATGACCACGAAGGCGGTTGCTGTGGTGGCGAAGGCCATGACCACGGTGAAGAGAAAAAAGACGGCTGCTGCGGCGGCGGTAGCTGTGGTTCTCACTAATACCGAATTAACGGTTTAGTTTAAGAATCTTGAAAGCCTCCCTTGTGGAGGCTTTTTGTGTTTAGGAGTCTAGCTTTTTGATCTCGCTTTTATCCACCAAACCAAGTGTCCGAAAGTCTAAGCATTCGCAAAAAGTTTGGTTTTCGCTATCAGACATCGAACCATGGATGTGGTATTGATAGCACAATATTATAAGACGACGTCAGTGGAGAGTTTGTATGTCACAGCCTTTTTCAATTGCCATTCATGGTGGTGCAGGAACCATCTTGCGAGAGCAAATGAGCGATGAATTAAAAGCGGGTATTACCGAGGCTTTGGAAAAATCGGTTTTGGCTGGTTATCAAATATTGCAATCGGGTGGTGATGCTCTGGATGCGGTAGTGGCACCGGTTAAGGTGATGGAAGACAGCCCGCACTTTAATGCCGGTAGGGGCTCTGTTTTAACGCATGATGAATTTGTTGAGATGGACGCTTCTGTGATGCATGGCCGCGAAATGGATGCAGGTGCTATTGCAGGCGTTCGCCATATCAAAAACCCAATTGAGCTTGCACGTGATGTGATGCGGAAAAGCGACCATGTGTTGCTGATTGGTGAAGGTGCCGAGAAGTTTGCGTTTGAGCATGACTACACCTTTACCGAGCAAGACTACTTCTTTACTGAGCGCCGCTATGACCAACTTCAGTCGATGAAAGAGAAAGGCATCTTTGCTCTGTCTGAAGCGAAATATGATGAACAGCAAGCTGAGAAATACCCTGACGATAAAAAGTACGGCACGGTTGGTGCGGTCGCATTAGACCAAGCGGGTAACTTAGCGGCAGCAACCAGTACCGGTGGCGTGACCAATAAGAAATACGGTCGTGTGGGTGACTCTCCGATCATTGGTGCAGGAACCATCGCTGAAAATGGCAATGTTGCCGTCTCAACAACCGGGATGGGTGAGTTCTTCCTACGTAAAATGGTCGCCAGTGATGTCGCAGCACGAATGCGTTATCTGAAAGAAGATGTGCACACCGCTTGTGAAACGATCATTCAAGGTGAATTGAAAACCATGGGTGGAGAAGGTGGCTTGATCGCTATCGATGGCCAAGGCGATATACATTTTGGTATGAACAGCTCAGGAATGTATCGTGCAAGCGTTGATACTCAAGGTCGTGTTGAAGTGAAGATTTATGCCGACGACTAAGTTGGTATCGGCTTAATTGGCTTTAGCTTATTCACTGAGATGAAATAAACAAAAGGGCGACAGATAAGTATCTGTCGCCCTCTTAGTTTTCTATGTCCCGTCCTGAAATGTGTTTACACATTGAGGACGAGAAACTAACGATATGCGTCGTTAGATTTAATTGGTTATTTTGAACCGCACTTAATAGTGTGGAGGTGGCGTCTCTTCTGATGCGTCAGCTAGATTAGAGCCATCCATATTTTTTACTTTGCCAACCACGAACTTCATCTGATCTTGCATTCTCGTGATTAACATTTGTTGTTGGCTAAGCGCTTCATTGAGTTCTTCAATGGTCTGTTCTTGGAAAGCTAGCTGACACTCTAGGTCATTTACGCGGCTTTCTAGTTGTTCAACTCGCTTTTCTGTCATCGTTCTTAATCCACATTCCAAGCTTGGGCAATGCCCGCAGAGGTGCCCGATATCACACGGTTCTTATCATCAAAGGCTGCATCATACACTACCGCACGAGGAGGGCGAGCATCTTTTAATGGCTCAGCATCGTGGCGAGAAATTCGCTTGCCATCCTGAGTATTCCACACACTCACTTGGCTGGATGGTGTGCCCGTCACCAACATACTGCCGTCATCAGAAAAACGCGCACTCGAGAAAATCAACTGTCGAGACCAGCTTTGCAATTGCGCTTGAGGTTCGCCCGTTTCAAGATCCCAAATCATCGCTTGATTGCCGCCATCAGAGGTAAAAGCCAGTTCACCATCGCGTTGTAGCGCGACTCGTACTACTCTTTGTTCATGCTCAAAGGTGCGTAATACCAAGCCTGACTCGGTATCCCACAGGTAGGCTTTATAGTCGTTGCCACCTGATAATGCGTAGCGACCATTGGAAGAAAGGGAAACAGAATTAACTTTTTCTCGGTGAGCAAGGAACTCAAGACGGCGTCCGGTGACTAAGTCCACATAGATCGCTTTGCCATTAGACAGGCCAAGCAATACTTTTTCACCATTGCTAGAGATATCGACATCGCGAATTAAGCCATCGGAGATAGACCAAAGCCCTTGTGCTTGAGTCCAAGAGAGGTCCCAAACGGCGAAGTTCATCTGGCTTGCGGTAATGGCAAAGCGGCCATTGTCCGAGATACGGATACGCGATACTTGGTTTTCTAATTGATCTTGTGGGCCGAGTTGAGCTAACTCTTTGTTTTCGGCAAGGTCCCAAAGCAATAGCTGTTTTTTCTGAGAGTAGAGCAGGGCGAAGCGTCCATCTCTGCTAAGGGCAAAGCTGGTGGCACCATTGGGTTCAATTTCCCAACGTTGCTCATCATCTTGGAAGAAAAAACATCCATTTAACAAGGCGATGACAATTGTACATAGCAATGAGTGGAAAAATATTCGCATCACATCTAATAATCCGGTTTGTGTCGAAAGACATATGACTAGTATATTGTTATAACTAACGTATTCACACCAATCTAATCATTAGATTTGTGCACAATAACCAATGGCTTGGCCATTAATTGGAGAATTCAATGAAATCAGTTTTAAAAGTATCACTGCTTGCCGCAACGGTTATGCTAGCAGTTGGTTGTCAGAAAGAAGAACCAAAGGCAGAAGCTCCACAGGTTGAAGAAGTTAAAGTTGAAGCAGTAAACTTTAAAACAGAAGACGACAAAGCGGCATACGCAATCGGCGTATCTTTCGCTAACTACCTAAGCACAAGCATTGATAAGCCAAGCGAGCTAGGTATTAACCTAGACAAAGATATGGTTCTTCAAGGTATCGAAGACGTATTCGCAGAGAAAACTGCACTGAACGAAGAAGAAACTCGCGCAGCTCTTGAAGCTCTAGACAAGCGTGTTGCTGAAACTATGCAAGCACAAGCGGCAGAGAAATCAGCTGAAACTAAGAAAGCAGGTGATGACTTCCGCGCTGAGTTCGCTAAAACTGAAGGCGTTAAGCAAACTGAATCTGGTCTACTTTACCAAGTAATGACTGCTGGTGAAGGCGCTTCTCCAAAAGACACTGATACCGTTCAAGTACACTACAAAGGTACGCTAACAGACGGTACTCAGTTCGACAGCTCTTACGATCGTGGCGAACCAGCAACATTCCCACTAAACCGCGTAATCCCAGGCTGGACTGAAGGCGTACAACTGATGCAAGTTGGTTCTAAGTACAAGTTCGTTATCCCGCCAGAGCTAGCATACGGTGAGCAAGACACACCGACTATCCCTGCTAACTCAACGCTAGTATTCGAAGTAGAACTACTAAACATCGATAATGCTGAAGCAGCTCCTGCACAGTAATATCGGTTAAAAGCCTCGTACTAAAATACGTTGATTGAATAAAAAGCCTAACTTTGAGTTAGGCTTTTTTTATGATTTGAAGATGAGTATTTGATTTTTAAACTTGTTCTAAATCACTAGTTGCAATGTTAGCTAGGTGTGCAATTAAAATTTTCTGATAAACTTACATAAATTTGTTGATTTTTCACACGAAGGTAAGGAATAAGTGACTACTACAGAAACAGTCAATGCAGATGTGTTACTTGAAATGGAATCAGTCCACGTTATGCCATTCAGTGAACACGATAAAATCATTCTAAGATCTTATGAGGCCGTTGTTGACGGTATTGCGAGCCTTATTGGTCCGTTTTGTGAAATCGTTTTGCACTCTTTAGAAGACCTCAATACTTCTGCGATTAAAATTGCCAACGGCGAAAATACAGGTCGTCAGGTTGGCTCGCCGATCACCGATCTTGCATTGAAGATGCTAAAAGATATTGAAGGTTCTAAGCGTAACTTCTCACGTTCATACTTCACTCGCGCTAAAGGCGGAGTGTTGATGAAGTCGATCACGGTTGCTATCCGCAACGGTGAAGACCGAGTGATTGGTCTACTGTGTATTAACGTCAACCTAGACGCGCCATTCTCACAAGTACTGCAATCGTTCATGCCTACGCAAGACGCAGACGAAGCCGCATCATCGGTTAACTTTGCTAGTGACGTTGAAGAACTTGTCGACCAAACGGTTGAACGCACCATAGAAGAAATTAACGCTGACAAATCGGTATCGAATAATACTAAGAACCGTCAGATCGTGATGGAGTTGTACGATAAAGGTATTTTCGACATCAAAGACGCGATTAACCGCGTTGCTGAGCGACTGAACATCTCTAAGCACACCGTGTACCTATACATCCGCCAACGTAAAACAGAGGATGAAGAGGGTTGCTAAGCTATACACTCCTAGTTAATGGGCCGGTGTATGGCTCACAGTCAGCAAGAAGTGCCTACCAGTTTGCCGTGGCTCTGATTAAACAGGGCCACAAACTTCACAGTGTGTTCTTCTATCAAGATGGCGTCAGTAACGGCTCAGACCTTACCGTACCGGCTAACGATGAATTTGACTTAGCTTCAGCTTGGCAAAAGCTGGCTGATGAGCACGATGTTAGCCTTGAAACCTGTGTTGCTGCTGCGCTAAGACGCGGAGTGATTAGCTCTGAAGAAGCAGAGCAACATCAACTAAGTGCCTCTAACCTAGCAACTGGATTTACTCAGGCCGGATTAGGGAGCTTATCGGAAGCACTACTAACGCAAGATAGGGTGGTGCAGTTTTGAGAAAGTTAGCCTTTATATTTAACAGTTTCCCTCATACGACCGCTGCGGGTAGAGAAGGGTTAGACGCCCTGCTTGCTACGTCCGCATACAGTGAAGACATTGCCGTGTTCTTTGTTGGTGATGGGGTGACACAGCTTCTTAAAGCGCAGCAGCCCGACGAAACACTATCGCGTGACTACATCTCTGCATTCAAACTTATGGACCTGTACGACATCGAACAGGTGTATGTGTGTCAGCGTAGTCTGAGTCAGTTTGGTCTTTCAGCAGACAACCTGTTGATCGATGTGACCACCGTTGAAGCCGACGAGTTAACGCAGAAGTTATCTCAGTGCCAACAGATACTGACTTTCTAAGGGACGCTATGCTTCATATCGTAAAATCAGTCGACAAACTTAAACTCGCATTGACCTATTCTCAGCCACAGGATCAGTTCCTTTTGGTGGAAGATGCGGTGTATGTTTGCCTTCCAAATCATGAGTTATTCACTCAAATCTGCGCAGTAGAGCAGGTGTCGGTGTTAAAACCAGATCTCGATAGCCGAGGTTTACAACTACTTGTCTCAAGTACCATTGATCAAGTTGACTTCGATGGCTTCGTTAAACTGACGGTTTTGAAAGATAAATCAGTGACTTGGTAAGCGTGTTTTATCAGTTTGGTTAAAATTAGACCATCCTGAGCTCTAGACGGCTAAAAAAGATCTGTATATTTCTTGACACACCTCCCACTGCTGAATAGAATTTTGCGTCCCTAATTACGACTTGTGATTAGGGATAGATTTTTCACAAAGCTTACTTTCAAGTAAATTTCAGGAGCTAGTTAATGGCAACTATTAACCAGTTGGTTCGCAAGCCTCGTGTAAAGCAAGTTGTTAAAAGCAACGTGCCTGCACTAGAAGCGTGCCCACAAAAACGTGGTGTATGTACTCGTGTTTACACTACTACACCTAAAAAACCTAACTCGGCACTACGTAAAGTATGTCGTGTACGTCTAACCAACGGTTTCGAAGTAACTTCGTACATCGGTGGTGAAGGTCACAACCTTCAAGAGCACAGTGTTGTACTAATCCGTGGCGGTCGTGTAAAAGACCTTCCGGGTGTTCGTTACCACACTGTTCGCGGCGCGCTAGACTGTGCTGGCGTTAACGACCGTAAACAAGGTCGTTCTAAGTACGGTGTGAAACGTCCTAAGTCTTAATGCATTTTCTTTTTTAAAAGAAAGCGTTAAGTAAGGCCAAACACTATTTTATTTATTATTCTGAAAAGTTTTGGAAAAAACCTGAAGAAGACAACGGAGAATATCCATGCCACGTCGTCGCGTAATAGGTCAGCGTAAGATCCTTCCAGATCCTAAGTTCAAATCTGAATTGCTGGCAAAATTCGTTAACATCCTTATGGTTGACGGAAAGAAATCTACTGCAGAAAAAATCGTTTACACTGCACTAGATTCAATGGCTGAGAAGTCTGGTAAAGACCACTTAGCTGTATTTGAAGAAGCTCTTGAAAATGTTCGCCCAGCGGTAGAAGTTAAATCTCGCCGTGTAGGTGGTTCAACTTACCAAGTACCTGTAGAAGTTCGTCCGGTTCGCCGTAACGCTCTTGCTATGCGTTGGGTAGTTGAAGCTGCGCGTAAGCGTGGTGAAAAATCTATGGCTCAACGCCTAGCTGCTGAAATGCTAGACGCGTCTGAGAACAAAGGTACTGCGGTTAAGAAACGTGAAGACGTTCACCGCATGGCTGACGCAAACAAAGCGTTCGCACATTACCGTTGGTAATACCTTTTTAGTGCTGCAAGGTTCCTTGCAGCACTTCTTTAGTTCCTATGCTTATGCTAGGAACTATTGCTATTTCTAGGGCAAGCAATTTTTAGCGAAGCATCGCTTTTAACGCCTAATCTAGACATAGCAATAGTCCCTAAGTCTCTAATAAGAGGATTCAACCGTGGCTCGTAAAACTCCTATAGAGCAATACCGTAATATCGGTATCGTTGCTCACGTAGATGCAGGTAAAACAACCACAAGTGAACGTATTCTGTTCTATACCGGTCTTTCTCACAAAATCGGCGAAGTTCACGATGGTGCAGCAACCATGGACTGGATGGAGCAAGAGCAAGAGCGCGGTATTACGATCACTTCAGCAGCAACCACTACGTTTTGGCGTGGTATGGAAGCTCAGTTCTCGGACCACCGTATTAACATCATCGACACTCCTGGACACGTTGACTTCACAATCGAAGTAGAACGTTCTCTGCGTGTGCTTGATGGTGCAGTTGTTGTGTTCTGTGGCTCATCTGGTGTTGAACCTCAGTCAGAGACAGTATGGCGTCAAGCTGATAAGTACCAAGTTCCACGTATGGTTTTCGTTAATAAAATGGACCGTACCGGCGCTGACTTCTTGCGCGTAGTTGAACAGATCAAGGACCGCTTAGGCGCAACTCCTGTTCCAATTCAACTGAACATTGGTGCTGAAGAAAACTTCCAAGGCGTTGTCGATCTTATCAAGATGAAGGCAATTAACTGGAATGAAGCTGACCAAGGCATGACTTTCACGTACGAAGATATTCCTGCAGACATGCAAGAAATGGCTGAAGAATATCGTACAGAACTTGTTGAAGCTGCTGCAGAAGCAAATGAAGAGCTGATGGATAAGTACCTTGAAGAAGGTGAACTAACAGAAGCTGAAATCAAACAAGGTCTTCGTACTCGTACCCTTAATAATGAAATCGTACTTGCTACTTGTGGTAGTGCATTCAAAAACAAAGGTGTACAAGCTGTTCTAGATGCAGTTGTTGATTTCCTTCCTTCTCCAGTCGATGTACCTGCAATTAAAGGTATCGATGAAGATGAGAACGAAGCAGAGCGTCACGCAGACGACAAAGAACCGTTCTCAGCGCTAGCATTTAAGATTGCAACAGACCCATTCGTTGGTACTTTAACTTTCATCCGTGTTTACTCTGGTGTTGTTGAAAGCGGTAAAACAGCTTATAACTCTGTGAAGAAACAACGTGAACGCTTAGGTCGCATTGTTCAAATGCACTCAAACAAGCGAGAAGAAGTAAAAGAAGTACGAGCAGGTGACATCGCAGCCATCATTGGCCTGAAAGATGTGACTACTGGTGAAACCCTTTGTGACCAGAACCATAAGATTGTTCTTGAGCGCATGGAGTTCCCAGACCCAGTTATTCAGATCGTTGTAGAGCCAAGCTCTCAAGCTGATCAAGATAAAATGACTATCGCTCTAGGTAAACTAGCAGCGGAAGACCCATCGTTCCGCGTTGATATGGATGCGGAAACTGGCCAGACTCTGATTTCTGGTATGGGTGAACTACACTTAGATATCATCGTTGACCGTATGAAGCGCGAATTTAGCGTGAACTGCAACGTTGGTAACCCGCAAGTGGCTTACCGTGAGACTATTCGTGGTACAGCGAAAGCGGAAGGTAAATTTATCCGTGAACATGGTGGTAAAGGTCAGTACGGTCACGTATGGCTGAAACTAGAACCATCAGAAGCTGGCGAAGGCTTTGTCTTTGTGGATGAAATTGCCAATGGTATCGTACCGAAAGAGTTTATCGCTTCAGTTGCTAAAGGCGTTGAAGAGCAGATGAACAATGGTGTGCTTGCTGGCTATCCAGTTTTGGATATCAAAGCTACACTATATGATGGTTCTTACCATGAAACAGATTCAAGTGAGATGGCGTTTACAATCGCTGCCTCTATGGCTTTCAGAACGGGTGCACTTGAAGCGCAACCGGTTCTGCTTGAGCCTATGATGAAAGTTGAAGTAACTACTCCAGAAGACTGGATGGGTGACGTTGTTGGCGATATTAACCGTCGTCGCGGCATCATCGAAGGTATGGACGAGGGGACAGCTGGCCTGAAGATAATTCGTGCACAAGTTCCGTTGTCTGTCATGTTCGGTTACGCAACTGATTTACGTTCTGCGACACAAGGTCGTGCTTCTTACTCTATGGAGTTTAGTGAGTACGCTGAAGTGCCTAACAATGTTGCAAAAGCAATCATTGCAGAGCGTGGTTAAACAAAAGGAAGGCATTTTTTTTCATTTTTTGAAAGAACAATGCGTCCAAATATTGCGCTAACGAGAGTTGGCGCATAAAATAGCAATTTCTGGCGCGTCTCGCTCAATAATGAACGTGGCGAATCATAACTAGGAAGGAACACGATTGTGTCTAAAGAAAAATTTGAACGTACGAAACCGCACGTAAACGTTGGTACTATCGGCCACGTTGACCACGGTAAAACAACTCTAACTGCTGCTATCTGTACTACTCTTGCAAAAGTATACGGCGGTGTTGCTAAAGATTTCGCATCTATCGATAACGCTCCAGAAGAGCGTGAGCGCGGTATCACAATCGCAACTTCTCACGTTGAGTACGACACTCCAGCACGTCACTACGCACACGTAGACTGTCCAGGACACGCGGATTATGTTA
>NZ_JBFSVE010000020.1:0-78755 GCF_041467715.1 Vibrio sp. 10N.247.311.14 | reverse complement strand
TAGCGATTTAAGTTTTAGTGTCAACCACTATTTTCAAAACTTTTTTCAAGCGCTTAGCTTGGCTAATTTGACCTGCTGATTCGTTTTGGTTTCTTACGAAGCCTTCCCGTTTCAACGAGGTCGCATTATAGAGATTTCGATCACACTGGCAAGCCCTTTTTGAAGTTTTTCTTACTTTTTTGATTGTTCGAGCGTTTTTTGTTCAAAACACCCCATTTTCACTAGTATTCCCCTTAATTAAGGGCTTAAGGTGCCTATATAAAGGAGGATTTATGAGTTCAATGCGCAGTTATAAAGGAATATCCCCTCAGATTGGACAAGGTGTCTATATAGATACAAGTTCGGTACTGGTTGGGGATATCAAAATCGGTGACGACTCTAGCGTGTGGCCTTTGGTTGCAGCTCGAGGAGATGTGAACCACATTTATATCGGAGAGAGAACGAATATCCAAGATGGTAGTGTCTTGCACGTCACCCATAAGAATGCAGAAAACCCTGAGGGTTATCCTCTATTAATAGGTAATGATGTCACTATCGGACATAAAGTAATGCTGCATGGCTGCACCATTGAAGATCGTGTACTTGTGGGTATGGGAGCGATCGTGTTGGATGGCGTGATTATCCAAAAAGAAGTGATGATTGGTGCTGGTAGCTTGGTGCCACCAAACAAAGTACTTGAAAGTGGTTATCTCTATGTAGGAAGCCCAGTAAAACAAGCACGCCCATTAAATGATAAAGAGCGTGCCTTTTTACAGAAGTCTGCAGACAACTATGTTCAGAATAAAAATGACTATCTAGACTCTGTACTTCCAGTCTAAAGCGCTTTGATCTGAATCCGATTAGAGGAGTCATACTCCTCTTCTTCTATTAACTCTTCCGCTAGCTCTTCAATATCGAAACGTAACTCTGAAAAGATAACTAAAGCTTGATCGCCTTCTTCTATATCTCTTCCTGCCAATTGTGATAATTCCTCAATAGACATGACACATTCAATCAATGCGCCCGACTGTTGTGCTGGGAACGTGATTGTTCGGCTCTCTTCATCCCAATCTTGGATATCAGGAAATAGAATTGATTGATTCATTTTTTATAAACACCTCATTACATCTCTAGGTTTTTACGTAATTCTCTTAAAATCTGTTTTGTTCCCGGACGAAGACCACGCCAAAGCATAAAGCTTTCTGCTGCCTGCCCCACTAGCATACCCAAACCATCATAAGCAGCATGAACACCATTATCTAATGCCCATTGATTGAATACCGTCGTTCCAGCTCCATAAACCATGTCATAAACGGCGCTAGTAGAATTGAAAATCACCTCAGACACTTCAGGAAGCTGACCACTTAAACCAGACGAGGTCGAGTTAATGATGACATCAAACCCTTCATTAACATCGCTTAACCCCATTCCTTTGATGTTTCCATGTGAAGAAAACATCTCAGCCAATAGTTCTGCCTTTGAACTGGTTCGGTTAGCAATCACCAACTGCTGCGGTTTTTGGTCGAGAAGAGGTTGAATCACTCCTCTCGCAGCACCACCAGCGCCAAGAAGAAGAACGCGAGTTCCTTTTAACGCAACTTGATGTTGAAGCAAGTCTTGAACTAAACCTTCACCATCGGTGTTATCACCAATGATCTCTCCATCATCGAGCTTCTTAAGTGTGTTTACAGCACCTGCTAGTTCAGCTCTCTCAGTCAGGCGATTAGCGAACTGATAAGCATCTTCTTTAAATGGCGCAGTGACATTACACCCTCTCCCACCTTCACTAAAAAATGCTTGAGCAGCAGTGATGAATTCACCTTGTTCTGGCTGGAGTGCTGTATAGGTAAGTTGTTGGCTGGTTTGGCGAGCAAATAATGTGTGAATGAATGGCGATTTGCTTTGCCCAATAGGGTTACCGAAAACGGCATAACGATCTACTTGCTGTGTCATATCCTTACCTAACAGAAATAAAAAAGGGTCATCTATATAGATGACCCTATCACTATCCCTATAAGGAAGGAAGAACTACCAAACTCGAGGCTTTAGGTAGTCGCTATAAAGCAGAGCTTCTGGTGAACCTGCTTGTGGTTCGTAGCGATATTCCCAGCGAGCCAATGGCGGCATCGACATCAATATAGACTCTGTGCGACCACCACTTTGCAGGCCAAATAAGGTGCCTCGGTCATACACTAAGTTAAACTCAACATAGCGACCACGACGATATAGCTGGAAGTCACGCTCGCGCTCACTATAAGGTGTCGCTTTACGACGCTCAACTATTGGTAGATAAGCGGCTGTAAAACCTTCACCGACCGCCTGCATATAAGCAAAGCTCTTATCGAAGCCCCACTCATTTAAGTCATCAAAGAACAGACCACCAACACCACGTGTTTCATCACGGTGAGGCAGATAGAAGTACTTATCACACCATTCCTTGTGTTCTTGATAAACGTCATCACCAAACGGCGCACACAGGTCTTTAGCGGTTTGATGCCAAGATTGGCAGTCTTCATCAAAAGGATAAAATGGCGTTAAGTCAAAACCACCACCAAACCACCAAATTGGGTCTTCCCCTTCTTTTTCCGCAATGAAGAATCGAACGTTCGCGTGTGAGGTTGGGATATATGGGTTTTTAGGGTGGATAACTAATGAAACCCCCATAGCCTCAAACTTACGTCCGGCTAATTCAGGGCGGTGAGCTGTGGCTGAGGCAGGCATCGCCTTACCCGCTACGTGAGAGAAATTAACCCCACCTTGCTCGAATACCGCACCATTGGTCATCACGCGAGTTCGACCACCGCCACCAAGGCGCTCGCCAGGTTCACGCTGCCATGCATCTTCTTCAAACAGTGCAGTGCCATCAGCTTGCTCAAGCTGCTGGCAAATCGAATCTTGTAGGCTCAGTAAAAATTGTTTTACTGCTTCTTTATCAATTGCTGACATCTTTCTTCCTTTGCAGGGTTTAACCTTGTCTTAATATTTTCGACGTTTTTGCATCTCTAATTTCGCTTGGCTTCTCACGGCCACCCGTTTGACCTTCTAAAATAGCCACCAAATGTTGACCCAGTTGCTGTTGAACTTCTTCAGTCGTCATACAAGGCGGTTCACCTGTCAGGTTAGCACTGGTCGAGGTTAACGGCTTACCGAATTCATTACACATTCTTTGAACTAAAGGGTGATCCGTCACTCGCACCGCGATGGATTCAAATTGGCCACTGACCCAGTCAGTTACTTTACTGCTGGTTGGCATTATCCAAGTCACTGGTCCCGGCCATGTTGCTTTTACGGTCGCTAACTGCGCTTCCGTCAACTGGCTTTCATCAATATAGGGCAGCAACTGCTCGTAACTCGCAGCAATTAGGATCAACCCTTTCTCCATCGGCCGCTGTTTTAAATCGAGCAATTTCTTAATGGCTTGTGGATTATCGGGATCACAACCGACCCCAAAAACGCCTTCAGTCGGGTAAGCAATGACTTCACCTTGTTGTAATGCCTGCAAAGTATGTTGAAAGTTATCCAAGGGTTGCCTCATTAATTCTGTTATCGAACTCGCTAAGTGTACAAATTATCATTCACTGTGACTAAAGCTATTTGTTTATAAAATGTATCAATTAACAACTTAGACTGACGCAAACGTTTTCCTTAAGCAATTTTACCCGTATAATGCGCGCAAAATATCTAATCACTAATTAAATCGTACCTGAAGGAGTTTGAGATGACTGTCGGTATTATCATGGGTTCTAAATCTGATTGGCCAACAATGAAGCTAGCTGCAGAAATGTTGGATCAGTTTGGCGTGGCGTACGAAACAAAAGTGGTTTCTGCTCACCGCACACCTCAGTTGCTTGCAGATTACGCAACCAGTGCGAAAGAGCGCGGTATTAAAGTGATTATTGCTGGTGCTGGCGGTGCTGCGCATCTTCCGGGCATGGCTGCAGCTTTCACAAGCGTACCTGTTTTAGGTGTTCCTGTTCAGTCTAAAGCACTGAAGGGCATGGATTCTCTGCTTTCTATCGTACAGATGCCAAAAGGCATTGCGGTAGGTACTTTGGCTATCGGTGAAGCTGGCGCTGCCAATGCTGGTATCTTAGCAGCTCAAATCATTGGTACTCACAATGAAGAAGTGATGGCAAAAGTAGAAGCGTTCCGCTCTGAGCAAACAGAAACGGTTCTGGCTAATCCAAACCCTGCTGAGGACTAATTTCCATGCATGTTCTTGTGTTAGGCGCGGGCCAACTTGCTCGCATGATGTCCCTAGCTGGGGCACCGCTGAATATTGAAATTTCTGCTTTTGATGTTGGCAGCAAAAATATTGTTCACCCATTAACGCAAGCGATTCTAGGTAACGGCTTAGAAAATGCGATTGAGCGTGCGGACGTCATTACTGCTGAATTCGAACATATTCCTCACGATGTACTTGAGGTGTGTGAGCGCAGCGGTAAGTTCTTACCGACAACAGAAGCAATCAAAGCTGGCGGTGACCGTCGTCTTGAAAAAGCCCTGTTAGACGAAGCGAACGTGAAGAATGCTAAGTACTACGTGGTTAACTCTCGCGAAGACTTTGACGCTGCAATTGCTCACGTTGGCTTACCAATGGTGTTGAAGAGCACACTTGGCGGCTACGACGGCAAGGGCCAATGGCGCTTAAAGACATTAGACAATGTTGACGCGACTTGGGCAGAAATGGCTGAGTGCATTACCGCGACCGACAACCAAGCGATTGTGGCTGAAGAGTTTGTTCCGTTTGACCGCGAAGTATCACTGGTTGGTGCTCGTGATACCAATGGCGAGGTTCAAGTGTATCCACTGGCTGAGAATGTTCACACCGACGGCGTGTTGAGCTTATCGACAGCGATTGATGACATTGAACTGCAAGAGCAAGCTAAAGCCATGTTCACTGCCATTGCTGAGCGTTTAGATTACGTTGGCGTGCTAGCACTTGAGTTCTTTGATGTTCAAGGTTCACTGCTTGTTAATGAGATTGCACCACGTGTTCATAACTCGGGCCACTGGACGCAACAAGGCGCAGAGACTTGTCAGTTTGAAAACCACCTACGTGCAGTGTGTGGCATGCCACTAGGTAGCACTAAACTGATTCGTCCAACCGCAATGATCAACATTCTTGGCGAAGATACTCTTCCTGAGGCTATTCTTGCTCAAGGTGGTTGTCATGTTCATTGGTATGGCAAAGAAAAGCGTGCAGGTCGCAAGATGGGTCACATTAACGTGAGCGCTGACTACAACGCAGAATTACAAAGAGCTTTGTGCTCATTGGCTGAGATTCTTGATAAGCAAGCCTACCCTGCTGTGCATGAGTTTGCTGAGCAGATGAAGTAAGCCTACATTGGCTTATTGATATAAAAAGTTTATTGGATACAAAAACGGCGCTCAGTGAGCGCCGTTTTTTTGTGTCTATAATATCGAGTTATTGAGATTGAATGTGGTGACACTTGCGATCAGCGCATTGCTTCTTGGTACCACTGGCTGTTTTCTTCTCAAGTAACAACGGGAACTGGCACTGTTCACAACGACCTATAACAGGTGGCTGATTAACGGCGAACTTACACTTAGGGTAGTTATCACACGCATAGAAGGTTTTGCCATAGCGAGATTTACGCTCAACCAAGTGGCCTCGACCACACTCAGGGCAGGCAACAAGTGGCTGCTCTTCAGGTTGTTCTTTCGGTTGGTCCAAAGATTCGATGTGATTACACTCTGGATAACTGCTACAGCCAATGAACATCCCAAAGCGACCTTGCCTTAATACCAATTCGTTTTGGCATTTAGGACACGGAACGCCCAGCTCTTTCACCACATGACCATCATTTTGATGAAGAGGCTTGATGTAATCACAGCTCGGATACTGCTTACAGCCTAAAAATGGGCCGTGCTTACCATGGCGAAGCTGAAGCTCCCCACCACACTGTGGACATGGTTCATGCTCTAACGCATGTTCATGTGCTGAAAAAAGCTGATTATCAATCTTACTACTCATGATAAGCCTGTATTAATGCAAGATACCTTGCTCTTTGGTGTACAACAGCTCTTCCATTTGCGTGTAAGCACTTTCATTACCCGGTACATTGAACAGTACCATTAAGATAATCCACTTCAGATCATCCAACTCAAATTCATTGGTCTCTAACCCCATGACACGATCAATCACCATTTCACGAATCTCTGTCGTGAGGACGTTGATCTGCTCAAGGAACAACAAGAAACCACGACACTCCATATTAATACGTGATATCTCTTTACTTGTGTAAACACGCATCGAGGTATTAGAGCACATAGTAATCGCCGCTTGGTTATCGGTATCTTGCAGTGCAGCAAGGTCTTCTAACCAATGGAGAGCCTTATAAATATCATCTTGGTGAAACCCCGCTCGAAGAAGTTCATCTTCAAGTTCGTCTTGATCCACCTGCAATTCAGAATCGCTATGGATGTAGGTTTCAAACAAGTACATCAGTATGTCCATCATCATAGCTTAGCCTCTCCCCTTTCGAATATAGCCACCGGAAACTGCAACAACATGCCCTGAGAGCTCAAGCTCTAAAAGCTGCATCATGACTTCATGCACAGGTATATGGGTTCTCTGTGCCAAAATATCAACGGGTGTCGTCTCTAATCCTACGTTAGCTAACAGCTGTGGAAATGGCAATTGTTCATTTTCACCCTCATTCGGCGTAGGTTCGAATAAGCTCGGCTGCTGATCTATAGACCAGTTTAACAGACTCTTTATTTCAATCAGAACATCTTGAGCATTTTGCACCAAACATGCGCCAGCTTTAATTAAGCTATTACCTCCTCGGCTGGTTGGGCTATGAATTGAACCAGGCAGCGCAAACACCTCTCGACCTTGCTCCATGGCATAGCGAGCTGTAATCAAAGAGCCACTCTTCTCAGCCGCTTCAACTACCAAGGTTCCGAGCGATAACCCACTTATAATACGGTTACGCCGCGGGAAATGTTCAGGTCGAGGTTTAGCGCTTGGACGGAACTCTGAGATCAGCGCGCCATTCTCACAAATTCTATCCGCTAGATTTCGGTGACGTGCAGGGTAAATGGAGTCCAAGCCTGAACCCAACACCGCGAAAGTCTCCCCTCCTTTATCTAGAGCACCATCATGAGCATAACCATCAATGCCCAACGCTAATCCACTGGTGACAATCAAACCGTTTTGGACAAACTCTTTGGCAAAGGACTTCGCTGTCTGCAGCCCTTCGAGGCTGGCATTACGGCTGCCGACCATTGCGATTTGAGGCTCAATCAGTTTTTCAACGTGACCTTTAACGAAAAGAACACTGGGCGCAGAGGCAATCTCATTGAGGAGTTTGGGATAATGTGGGCAATTCGGGGTTATGATGTGATGGTTAGGCTGTTTTGCTTGCCATGATAAGCAAGCCTCCACTTCTCTTGGGGCTTGCTCTCTTAGATAAGAAATTTGTTTGCCTGATAAACCCATCACTTGCAGCTGCTGGCTTGAGTAGCCAACAATGTTCGAAGGGGAATCGATACTCAGCAGGCGAGAAAGGCGTTTGCCACCCAATTGAGGAACAAAACTTAGAGTTAGCCAAGCACTCAGTTGTTGCTCATTCACTCGGTGCCCTTAACCTCTTCTGTCAAAGCAAGATCCAAAGGCGATACTGCCAGAATGCCCTTGCTAACAGGCTTAGAGCTCTGAGTGATCAACGCGAGGCTAAAATACTCATAAGGACGAATGACCATCAAGCTACCCAGCGAGGTACTTGGCAATTGCACCTTATCGCTCGCCGCAGACTCTTTATAACTGTATTCACCTTGCTTACCAAACACCACCGCACCGCTTTCGCTGAGGGTAAACATAGAACCTTGGCGAAGGTTATCCTGTGAACCTTTGTTGATCACTACCACCTGATTCTTCGCGCTGTATTGGCTGCCATCTAATGAGCCCAAGATATTAGCAAATTGACCCGCCGCACTAGGTGCAGGATAAAACGTGGTAGAGAGCTTCACCTGATCAACACCAAGTTCTGGTAGCACAAGGTCGTTCAGCAATACCTCTTGCAGCTGAGTGTCTATCTGTAGGCTACTGAACTCATCATCCACATCTTTTAAGCGCGCAGTGGCGACCAAACGCAAAGAGGTCATACTTGCTTGGGGTTGCTGCCGTTGGTAGGTTTCAACTGCGCGGTAGATACCCCACTTTTGATGTTGTTGGTTACCTGAGATAAACAACCGGTCTGCACCCGATAAGAAACGTTTACCATCACTGGTTCCTAATACTCGTTGTGCCGATTCGATATCTTGCTGCTCTACCAAGCGATCAGACTGCAAATAAGGCAAAACCAACCCCTCGTTGACGGTAGGTACTGCTTTCTTCTCCGAGACTCGAATCTTAGGGCTGAGTTTGATAACAGGCTTGAGGCTCAAGACAGGTTCACCATTAATCCAAACCAACGACAGTTTGTCTCCGGGATAAATAAGGTGGGGATTTTCTATCTCTGGATTCACCTGCCATAACCTTGGCCACAACCAAGGGCTATCGAGATACATCGCAGAGATATCCCACAAGGTGTCGCCCTTAACCACCACATAAGCCTCTGGCGCACCTCGCTTAATGGTTAAAGGTTGTTCACTATTCTCTGCCACCACGGCAAAAGAAATTGAGGAAAAAACAAGCGATAAAGTGGAGTAAATATGACGCATGACCTAGCTTCCTTGGTCTGTATATATGACATCGGATTGGAGAATTACCATCAGGATGCTGTCATTTGACCTCTAAAATGTCTAGAATTGAGCCAACAAGGTTTAAGCTGTTTCGGCACAGTTCAATATTTCGAGTGTATATGTCTGTATTACAAGTATTAACATTACCAGATGATCGTCTACGTACCGTGGCGAAACCGGTAAAAGAAGTTACCCCAGAGATTCAAAAGTTCGTTGATGACATGATTGAAACCATGTACGACGAAGAAGGTATCGGCCTTGCGGCAACGCAAGTAGATTTCCACCAACGCATCGTTGTTATCGATATTTCAGAAACACGTGATGAGCCAATGGTGCTTATCAACCCTGAAATTACTGAGAAGCGCGGCGAAGATGGAATCGAAGAAGGCTGCCTATCTGTACCAGGCGCTCGAGCTCTAGTACCTCGCGCTGCAGAAGTAACGGTTAAAGCACTAGACCGTGACGGCAACGAATTCACATTCGACGCTGACGACCTTCTGGCTATCTGTGTTCAGCACGAACTTGACCACCTAGAAGGCAAGTTGTTTGTTGATTACCTATCGCCACTAAAGCGTAAACGTATCCAAGATAAGCTAGCGAAGATTAAACGTTTCAACGAGAAACAAGGTTAATAACCGCTGCTATTACTAAATTAGAAGGAAGCCTACCTTGAGTCAGTCTTTAAGAATTGTCTTTGCAGGTACTCCGGATTTCGCCGCCCGTCACTTGGCGGCGTTGTTGTCTTCGGAGCATGAAGTTGTTGCTGTTTACACACAGCCAGATCGCCCAGCAGGCCGCGGTAAAAAACTCACTGCGAGCCCAGTAAAAAACATCGCACTTGAAAACAATATTCCGGTTTACCAACCAGAAAACTTCAAGTCAGATGAGACTAAGCAAGAGCTAGCTGAATTGAACGCTGACATCATGGTTGTTGTCGCTTACGGCTTATTGCTTCCGCAGGTTGTATTAGATACGCCTCGCTTAGGTTGTATCAACGTACATGGCTCTATCCTACCGCGCTGGCGTGGTGCTGCTCCGATTCAACGCTCTATTTGGGCGGGTGATAAAGAGACAGGCGTGACGATCATGCAGATGGATATCGGCCTAGATACTGGCGACATGCTAAGTATCGCGACGCTGCCTATCGAAGCGACAGATACTAGCGCATCTATGTACGAGAAATTAGCGGGCCTTGGCCCTGATGCGCTTGTTGAATGTCTAGCGGACATCGCTTCTGGCAAAGCAGTTGCAGAAAAGCAAGACGATGAGCTTGCGAACTACGCGAAGAAGCTAAGCAAAGAAGAAGCGCGTATCAACTGGAGTGATGAAGCTGCGCATATTGAGCGCTGCGTTCGTGCCTTCAACCCATGGCCAATGAGTCACTTTGAAGCTGCTGAGAACAGCATTAAAGTATGGCAAAGCCGTGTGGCAGAGCAAACTTCTGATAAGCCTGCAGGTACCATTCTGCAAGCGGATAAAACTGGTATCTATGTTGCGACAGGGCAAGGCGTACTTGTTCTTGAACAACTGCAAGTTCCAGGTAAAAAAGCCATGTCAGTTCAGGATATCTTGAACTCACGTGCAAGCTGGTTTGAAGTTGGTACACAACTTTCTTAATCCGCTTTTAAAGCTGCTAATTACGCAGCTTAGAAAACCTTTACGAGGGCAGAGATGCCCTCATGTATTCAAATAAATATTCGGTACCCCTCATGAATGTTCGCGCTGCTGCTGCAAATGTCCTATTCCAAGTTGTCGATAAAGGCCACTCTCTGTCACACGCTCTCCCTGCGGCTCAAAAAACGATCCGTCCACGAGACCATGCTCTACTGCAAGAGATTTGCTACGGCGCACTTCGTTACCTGCCTCGTTTAGAGTCAATCGCTAACGAACTGATGGAAAACCCGCTTAAAGGTAAAAAGCGTGTATTCCACCACCTAATCTTGGTGGGCATTTACCAACTAAGCTTCATGCGTATCCCTTCGCATGCCGCGGTTGCTGAAACGGTTGAGGGCACTAAAACACTGCGTGGTCCAAGCCTGAGTGGTTTGATCAACGCTGTGCTACGTAGCTACCTACGTGACCAAGAAGAACTGGACGAGAAAGCCGTTAGTCACAATGCAGGCAAATACGGCCACCCAAGCTGGATTCTAAAAATGCTTCAAGAGAGCTACCCAGATCAATGGGAGCAACTGGTTGAAGCAAACAACAGTAAGGCACCAATGTGGCTGCGCGTTAACCGCCAACACCACACTCGTGACGAGTATGTTGAACTACTTAAAAACGAAAACATTGAATACACATTGCACCCAGAAGCAGCCGATGCCATAAAATTAGCTGCACCTTGTGATGTTACTTTGCTTCCTGGCTTCGACAGAGGTTGGGTATCAGTGCAAGACGCTGCCGCTCAGCTTTCGGTTGACTACCTAACACCAAAAGATGGTGAGCTGATCTTAGATTGTTGTGCTGCGCCAGGTGGTAAAACGGCACACATTCTTGAGCACACTCAAGACACTGAAGTGGTTGCGATTGACTGCGACATTAAACGTCTAGACCGCGTTTACGATAACCTTGAGCGTCTACAACTGCGTGCCGACGTAATTTGTGGTGATGCTCGCTACCCAGAAGAGTGGTGGATGGGTGATAAGTTCGACCGTATCCTACTTGATGCACCTTGTTCAGCGACTGGCGTCATTCGCCGTCACCCTGACATTAAGTGGCTACGCCGTGCCTCTGATATTGATGCACTAGCAGAGCTGCAAAGTGAGATTTTGGATGCAATGTGGCGCCAGCTAAAAGAAGGCGGCACCATGGTTTATGCGACATGCTCTATCACGCCGCAAGAAAACGTGCTGCAAGTGAAAGCATTCTTAGAGCGTACCGTGAACGCAACGCTGGTTGGGTCTGATATCGAAAAACCGGGTCGTCAAATACTGCCTGGTGAAGAAGATATGGATGGCTTCTACTACGCAGTTCTAGTAAAACAAGCATAACAACTAACAGCGGCTAAGAATTTATTTCTTAGCCGCTGTTTCTTTCTAGTGCATTATCAAAGCGAAAAGAGATCACTAGAATTACAACGGCAAAAAATAAGAGAAAGGCTATGAAGATCATTATTCTAGGTGCTGGACAAGTTGGCGGTACCCTTGCTGAAAACCTAGTGGGTGAAAACAATGACATCACGATCGTCGACCGTAATGCCGACCGACTTCGTGAACTTCAGGACAAATACGACCTTAGGGTTGTAAACGGTTATGCCAGCCACCCGAACACACTACGTGAAGCGGGCGCGCAAGATGCCGACATGTTGGTTGCCGTAACCAACATGGATGAAACCAACATGGCCGCATGTCAGGTTGCCTTCTCTCTGTTTAATACGCCAAACCGAATTGCTCGTATTCGTTCTCCTCAATATCTAGAAGAGAAAGAAGCGCTCTTCAAATCAGGTGCTATCCCAGTCGATCACCTGATTGCACCCGAAGAGCTAGTGACCAGCTACATCGAGCGCCTGATTCAATATCCAGGTGCACTGCAGGTTGTGAGTTTTGCTGAACAGAAGGTTAGCCTAGTAGCAGTAAAAGCCTACTACGGTGGTCCACTGGTTGGTAACGCACTGTCTGCTTTGCGTGAGCATATGCCGCACATCGATACTCGTGTTGCCGCGATTTTCCGTCAAGGTCGCCCTATTCGCCCACAAGGCACCACCATCATTGAAGCCGATGATGAAGTGTTCTTCGTCGCAGCGAGTAACCATATCCGCTCAGTAATGAGTGAACTACAACGCCTAGAGAAGCCGTACCGCCGCATCATGATTGTTGGCGGTGGTAACATTGGTGCAAGCTTGGCTAAACGCCTTGAACAGAGCTACAGTATCAAGCTTATCGAGCGCAGCTACACTCGCGCCGAGAAGCTATCTGAAGAATTAGAAAACACCATCGTATTCTGTGGTGATGCAGCAGACCAAGAGCTGCTGACCGAGGAGAACATCGATCAAGTTGATGTGTTCATCGCCCTAACCAATGAAGATGAAACCAACATCATGTCAGCAATGCTGGCGAAGCGAATGGGTGCCAAGAAGGTAATGGTACTGATTCAACGTGGCGCTTATGTCGACCTTGTTCAGGGTGGCGTGATTGATATTGCGATATCTCCACAGCAAGCGACCATTTCTGCGCTGCTTACTCACGTTCGTCGTGCTGATATTGTAAACGTATCATCTCTACGTCGCGGCGCTGCTGAGGCGATCGAAGCGATTGCTCACGGTGACGAAACCACCTCTAAAGTGGTTGGCCGAGCGATTGGCGACATCAAACTGCCACCGGGCACCACCATTGGTGCGATTGTTCGCGGAGAAGAAGTACTTATCGCACACGATAGAACCGTAATCGAACAAGATGACCACGTAGTGATGTTCCTAGTGGACAAGAAATACGTACCTGATGTTGAGTCTCTATTCCAACCGAGCCCGTTCTTCTTATAGCCTTGTTCTCGTAAGCATCGTTCTCGCAACTTTCTTTTTATGAGAACGACGCTCCGGCACAAAGCTGTAATCAATTAAAGCTATGGTCTATTAAGCTATGGTCAACTTTCGTCCGATATTATTAGTGATAGGGTTAGTGTTATCAAAACTCGCCCTTTTCATGTACATCCCTACATTGGTTGCCTTTTTCACAGGCACCGGTGGCTTCCTCGAGTTTGGTCAATCGGTCGTGATCACGCACATAGTGGCGTTTATCTGCTTGAGTTTAGGCCGTTCAGCTAAGTTTCGATTAGGGGTGCGGGACATGTTCCTTATCACCTCTCTGGTCTGGACTATTGCCAGTGCCTTTGCTGCACTGCCGTTTGTCTTCATCAACCACATCAGCTTCACTGACGCCTATTTTGAAACCATGTCTGGTATCACCACAACAGGCTCAACCGTATTAAGCGGCTTAGACAGCATGGCACCAAGCATTCTGTTGTGGCGTTCAATACTGCAATGGTTAGGTGGTATCGGCTTCATCGTGATGGCGGTAGCGGTTCTACCAATGCTCAACGTCGGTGGTATGCGCCTGTTCCAAACCGAATCATCCGATTGGTCAGATAAAAGTAGCCCACGAGCGAAAACAGTCGCGAAAAACATCGTGGCGGTTTATTTGGTTCTGACAGGCTTATGCATTATTAGTTATTTGTTTGCAGGCATGGGCATCTTTGATGCGATCAATCACGCGTTCACAACACTGTCGACGGGTGGTTACTCAACATCAGATAGCTCAATGAACCACTTCTCCAACAGCGCTCACTGGGTAGGAACCCTGTTCATGTTCCTTGGCGGTCTGCCATTCCTACTGTTTGTCAGCGCACTGCGTGGTAGAAAACTCTCAATCCTCTACAAAGACGCGCAAGTGAGAGGCTTCACGTATCTATTCTTAGTCACCAGTGCCGTGATATCGACATGGTTGGTGGTTAGAGATGACTACACAGTCATGGATGCGATGCGTGTTTCGATGTTCAACATTGTATCTGTTGTGACTACAACCGGTTTTGGCTTAGAAGACTTCACCGCGTGGGGCGCACTGCCAACCACCTTATTTGCGTTTCTAATGATGGCGGGCGCGTGCTCGGGTTCAACCTCTGGCGGTATCAAGATCTTCCGCTTCCAGATCGCGATGACCATGCTTCATAAACAGATGATGAAACTGATTCACCCGTCGGGCGTATTTGTTCAACGCTATAACCAACGACCAGTGAATGACGACATTGTGCGTTCACTGGTCGCATTTGGTTTGATGTTCTTTATTACGATTATCCTAATTGCAGGCGGCTTGAGCGCAATGGGACTTGATCCCGTGACCAGTATATCTGGCGCTATCACAGCCGTTGCCAACGTTGGTCCAGGTATGGGCAGCGTGATCGGTCCAACCGGGAACTTTGCTCCACTGCCCGACGCCGCTAAATGGTTGCTAAGTTTAGGAATGCTGATGGGGCGACTTGAGATATTGACGCTCATTGTTCTATTTTTCCCAGCCTTTTGGCGACGTTAACCAAGCACAAAATCAAGGAAACACGATGAAATCATACCTACTTCTCACTGGCGCATTGCTCGCAAACTCAGTATTCGTAAGTTCTGCCTTTGCTGATCAAATGGTCACCTTGCCTGATGGCAAACAAGTGTTACTCAAAGATGATTTTACTTGGCAATACGTGGCACCGAAGCAAACGGAAGCAGCAGCGACAACATCAGAGATCGCAGTGCCTGTTTCAGCAGCGCCTATTGCAGCAGCCCCTGTCGTCGCCGTACCTGTCGCAACGAACACGCGTGGCACTACGATTGTGGTTAATAGTAAAAAGCCTAGCTTACAGCTCTCTCAGTCAGGAGTGGATGTTGTACTGGGTGCAAGTCGCTATGAAGATGGTGAGCTTATCATTCCGACAGCCATCACCAACCAAGGCACTCAAGCGGTCATTTTGGTATCACTTAACATCAGCGTATTTACTGCAGAAGGTGAGTTTTTGGCAAAAGAAGAAATTGCAGTGTGGAAATCAATCAAACGAATGGCCGACACATACCTACGACCAAAGACGGGTGAAGAGGGCAAGCTCATCAAGATCGACCTAGAACAACACCCTGAATATCAGATTAAAGCTGAGATTACTGAGGTACTGGCTCGCTAAACCGGAGTCACGTACAAATAAATAGCGAAGAAATGGCAAGCGCAACCCGCCAACACAAACAAGTGCCAGATGGCGTGGTTGTAAGGGATGCGTTTTGCCACATAGAAAATAACACCCAACGAGTAGATCACGCCGCCGAGCGCCAATAACACCAAGCCGCCCATCTCAATATTCATCGCCAGTTGATACACCACAATCAACGACAACCAGCCCATCGCTAAATAAATGAACAGCGATAGACGCTTAAATCGGTAGACGAAGGCAATCTTCATGATGATACCGACCAGCGCAATTCCCCAGATAACCGCCATCAAGCCCATCGCCAATGGGGTTCTTAAGCCAACCAATAAAAACGGGGTGTAGCTACCTGCGATGAGTAAATAAATTGCACAGTGATCGAGGGTTTTCAATAAACGCTTGGTTTTTTCTGTGGTGATCGAGTGATAAAGCGTGGAAGCAAGAAAGAGTAGGATAATACTGCTGCCATAGATTGCCATACTAGCAACCGTCAACATGTCGGCTTGGTAATCAAACGCGCGAATCAACAACAAGATCAGACCAACCACGCCAAGCACGACGCCCAAACCATGGGTTATCGCATTAGCGTGTTCTTCGATATCACTGTATTCGCTAGCTGATGATGCAGACATGAGTATCCTACTAGAGTAAATGTTCAATTGACCTAGTATTGCACATTAAGCTTACACGTGTAAGCTTAAATTTTCATGACATCTTTTATGACATTAATGACGCCTAAACTGTGTGATGAGGCTTGGCTCTCTAAAGCTAAAGAACCAACTAAGAGGCGCTATCTAGATACTCAACCACCATCTTGCCGGCTTCTTCCGGTGAGGTATCCAATGGCACACTCAATTGACGCTGTAGCTGACCCACTCCCAATAAGCTCGCCAACATGCCTTTGGCACCGTCGCGATTGCGGTCTATCTCAAACCACAACTTAAGCTCAGTTTCATCACGATGAGCTACAACCTCAAGCTCACGCCAACGGCCATGATAAGGACCCGTCGTCGGAACAAACTCGAACTCTTGTACAAATGGCAGTTCAAAGCCTTCTACCGCTTCACACTCCACTTGGCGAATACGCAGCCCTTGAGCTTCAAGTTCGTTAAAAATACCATCGAGGAGTGCGTCAGGGCGCACCGTTAAGATGTCTTTATCCGATGGATCAATCGCCATCGCAATATCGAGCCCGGTTTCTAGCCACACCTTTGAATCACCAATCGTGACTGGTGTATTCAGCGGGACATCAAACTCACATTCAAAATCACGGGTTTCACCCGGCTGAATAACAAAGGCATACGGCAGGCTCCATTTGGCCAACGAGTATGTCTGGTGCATTCGACGTGTTTGACCGCCCTCTTGCCTTTGCGAGTTCATGGTAACTTCTTTGACGTAACGACAGCACAAATTGAGATCGATATTGTCGATCTCTTGTGGCTGAGCGCCACCATAGACATGCACCATAATGCTCGCCTTCTTGCCTGGATAAAGCACTTCCTGTTGCAATACAGAATCCACCTTGGCAGATCCAATTCCAAAACTTGCTAACGTTTTCTTTAAGAACGACATATGCACCTCCTTTAAAGCATCATCTTAAGCCTGAAAGAGGTTCAAACTCAAATATACTGCTCACACTATTTTAGCTCTAATATTGTCTATTTATCACTCAAGCGTCGATCGATAACTTAGATAGTGATAATCTAAGCCTTGATATGCATGCATATCATTATCCTGATTTATTCTTCGGATTGGCGAAAGCCAGACGAGTGACGCTTCAAGTAATTGAGGTGGATCTCATGGTAAATCAGGCCATTAGATTGGCAATGGATATGCCTGACCGTTAGGTAAATTAATGCGCCCAACAGCTGTCAGGTTCTCGCACACCAACCGTAGTGCGATGCGTCGTCGTAGTGGCTTTGTTGCTGCTCCAACGGCTAAGAAATTGGCTCCTACAATGACTCTAGTTGAGAAGACTGCTTTATTAGCACCGACTACAACAAAAGTGATTAAAGCCGCTTAACAAAAAGCGCAGTTTTTACTGCGCTTTTTTCTTGCCCGCTCCCATCTTGAAATGTGTTTACACATTGGTATTCCCTACCCGATTTGATACCTTAGCCACAAATCATTATAAAATTTGTGGAGAAATAAAGTATGAAGTGTCACCGCATTGAAGAACTGCTTGAACTGATGGAGCCTGAGTGGCAGAAAGATCAAGAGCTTAACCTATTAGAGTTCATCATTAAGCTATCAAAAGAAGCGGGCTACCAAGGCAAGCTTGAAGAACTGACTGACGATGTTCTTATCTACCACCTAAAAATGCGCAACAGCGAAAAAGATGAAATGATCCCGGGCCTGAAAAAAGACCAAGAAGATGATTTCAAAACCGCAATTCTAAAAGCACGTGGCCTTCTTTAGTCGCCCGTTTGTTTAGAACTCAATTGCCGTATAGATAAAATACTCAATTTTAAAAAGCGACCACCAGGTCGCTTTTTTGTTTCTGTTCGCTATTTTTTCGTCACAACTGTTATGACTTTTGTTGTTAAAGGTTGATAGCGTTAAAGAAATGAGAACAAGATTGTCGCTATAATCGCCATCCATAAGAATCTTCTAAAATAATAAGAGTGAGTGCGATAACAACAAATGCACCAAGCTCAATTTCAACGGGTTCTCTAAACCATACTTTCAAGTAATGTCGTCATGCCCGACTTAACCGGGCAAACAAGCCACAAAAAGGATAGTCCATGAGTCAGGATAAAATCGATATCAAAGATGTGACTCCTAAAACCTTTAACCCGAAAACACATAAAGGTAATGGAGATCGATTTAACCCAAGTAACCGAATCTATGTTCGAGAAAGCAAAGGTAAATTCCAACAACTGCGTCGCTATGGCGGTTGGTTCTTACTTTTACTTTTTGCGCTTATCCCATGGATTCCCTTTGGTGAACGCCAAGCGATCTTGCTCGATATCGGCAGCCAACAGTTCAACTTCTTTGGCACCACCTTATACCCGCAAGATCTGACCCTACTCGCGATCCTATTTATGATTGCCGCGTTTGGCCTGTTTTTCATAACCACCTTCTTAGGCCGTGTCTGGTGTGGCTATTTATGCCCACAAACCGTCTGGACCTTCATGTACATCTGGTTCGAAGAGAAGCTAGAAGGCGCTGCCAATAAGCGAAGAAAACAAGACTCGGGCAAACTGACGAGCAATTTAATCCTCAGAAAAACCCTCAAACACATTGCGTGGTGGGCGATTGCCATTGCGACGGGCTTAACCTTTGTTGGTTACTTCATCCCAATCAAAGAGTTAGTGGTTGGCTTCTTTACCTTTAACTCGTCTTTCTGGCCGGTGTTTTGGGTACTGTTCTTTGCTGGATGTACTTATGCCAATGCGGGTTGGATGCGTTCAATTGTTTGTCTGCACATGTGTCCTTACGCGCGTTTCCAGTCGGCAATGTTCGATAAAGACACCTTCATCGTTGGTTACAACACAGAACGTGGTGAAAGCCGTGGCCCTCGCTCTCGTAAAGCCGATCCAAAAGAGCTTAGTCTAGGCGACTGTATTGACTGTAATCTGTGTGTACAAGTGTGCCCTACGGGTATCGATATCCGTGACGGCCTGCAATACGAGTGTATTAACTGCGGCGCGTGTATTGATGCCTGTGACAACACGATGGAGCGTATGGGCTATGAGAAAGGCCTGATCAATTACACCACCGAGCACAGACTTGAAGGTCACTCGACCAAGGTAATGCGTCCCAAGCTGTTGGGCTATGGCGCTATCTTGATCGTGATGCTGGGCTTGTTCTTCGCCCAAATCGCGAGCGTTGATCCTGCCGGCCTAAGTGTTCTGCGTGACCGAAACCAACTGTTTAGAGTCAATAACCAAGGGTTGGTTGAAAACACCTACACCTTGAAAGTGATCAACAAGACTCAACAAGAGCAAGAGTACAAACTCGATGTTAGCGGACTGCCCGATTCTATCTGGTATGGTAAACAGACGATTACTGTCGATCCAGGCGAGGTTTTGAACCTACCTATCAGTTTGGGCGCCGACCCAGAAAAACTGAGCTCACCAGTTTCGACAATTCAGTTTATACTCTCGGATAATGAAGAGTTTACGATGGAAGTCGAAAGCCGCTTTATCAAGAAGCTCTGATACCCGCACCGTAGTGCTTGGTATAACAACCCAATAAATGGAAAAAGGCTCAGTAATGAGCCTTTTTTATTCTATGACGATGCAAGCCTTTAACTTTGATAACCTGACTCCTGACTTCATGTGGTACGCACTGGAGAGCATCGGAGTTCGCGCTGAATCCGGGCTTCTCGCTCTCAACAGTTACGAAAACCGTGTCTATCAGTTCACCGATGAAGACCGTAAGCGCTACGTCGTTAAGTTTTACCGTCCACAACGCTGGAACAAGGCACAGATCCAAGAAGAGCATGACTTCGCACTCGAGCTTATCGAACAAGAGATGCCGGTTGCGCCTCCAATGCGAATCAACGGTGCAACCTTACATGAATACCAAGGCTACCTATTTGCACTATTTGAAAGTGTTGGCGGCAGACAGTATGAAGTTGACAATCTAGATCAATTGGAAGGCGTAGGACGCTTTCTTGGTCGTATTCATAAAGCCAGCGCGGGAAGAACATTCCAGCATCGCCCGACCATCAGCTTAGATGAATACCTTTATCAGCCACGTAAGATTCTAGAGAACTCTCAGTTTATCCCGACGCACCTAGAAAATGCCTTCTTCAATGACGTTGACCTTCTGATCAAAGAGCTAGAGAGCCAGTGGCCGAGCAACATTGAGAATATCCGCCTGCACGGTGACTGCCACCCTGGCAATATTTTGTGGCGCGATGGGCCAATGTTCGTCGATCTTGATGACGCACGTAACGGCCCTGCGATACAAGATCTGTGGATGCTGCTCAATGGCGAGCGCCAAGATAAGCTGATGCAACTGGATATTTTGCTAGAGAGTTACCAAGAGTTTTGCGATTTTAATACCGCACAACTGAAACTAATCGAACCACTACGCGGTCTACGTATGGTGCATTACATGGCATGGTTGGCGAAACGATGGCACGATCCTGCGTTTCCTCTGGCCTTCCCGTGGTTTAATGATCCGAAATATTGGGAGCAACAAGTACTTGCTTGTAAAGAGCAAATTGCTACCCTGCAAGAGCCACCACTTTCGTTAATGCCTCAGTGGTAACAGCAATCGCAACATACAACTAGATAAAAATTCAAACATAATGGAGATTGGATAAATGAAAAAGCTATTCGCATTTTTCTCATTGATCATGTTGAGCCTTACCGCTCACGCTGCGAAATTTAACGAAGGTGAACACTACAAAGTTCTCGACCTAGAAGCATCAAAAAAACCAATGGTGACAGAGTTCTTCTCTTTTTACTGCCCACACTGTAATAGCTTTGAGCCAATCATCCAGCAGCTAAAACAACAGCTACCTAAAGACGCTAAGCTACAGAAGAACCATGTTTCATTCATGGGTGGCAACATGGGTCTGCCAATGAGCAAAGCTTACGCGACAATGATTGCACTGAAAGTTGAAGATAAAATGGTGCCAGTGATGTTTAACCGCATCCACACAATGAACAAGCCACCACGTGATGAAGAAGAACTGCGTCAAATCTTCCTAGACGAAGGCGTTGATGCGAAGAAATTTGATGCTGCGTATAACGGCTTTGCTGTAGATTCTATGGTTCGTCGCTTCGACAAAGCATTCAAAGACAGCGGCCTTTCAGGTGTACCCGCTGTTGTGGTTAACAACCGCTACCTAGTAGAAGCTCAAGGTATCAACTCTCTTGATGAGTACTTCGAGCTCGTGAACTTCTTATTAAAGAAGTAAGCCATTGATGAAAGGAAGCTTCGGCTTCCTTTTTTTTTGCTAGTTCAAAAATCATTATTGATAAATAATTAACCTGGAAGTTTAAAGCTTTACTGCTATTAATAACCCGTCCTAAGAACCGGTGGGCAAGGAGCCCTTGAATGAAAATAAAAATAACTCTCTTGGCATTGAGCGTTGCGGCTTCTCCCGCTTTTGCCAAGCTTGCAGACCAACAAGGTTTCAGTGGTGAAATCTCTCTCAATACCGGGGTTACCTCTTCCACCTCGAACTTTAATACCGATGCTGATAGCAATATTTCATCCACAGATCAGAAGGCTTCTTCGGAAAGCTCTTTTCTGGTTGCTCCTTTAGGTAGTGTTGCTTATACCTTTGGTGAAAAGCTAAACCATCAGGTATACACAGGTACCGCGCGAGATGATGTAGCAACAGGTACTGTAGTTCTCGAAGTCGGTTACAAATACCAACTTGAGTCAGGCATGGTGATCGACGCTTCACTGCTGCCAACCATTATGTCTGGTGAAACTTGGGCTGATCCATACAACACCACATCAGCTCGCACCAAGACCGATGAAACTGGCAATGCGTTTCGTTTGAAGCTAAGCAACATTGCGGGCTCAGCTTTCTCGCTAGACATGGCCTATGCGACCAAAGATGTCGACAAGGATGATATTCAAGATCAAGAGCTCAAACGAGATGCCAATACTCTCTACTTGAAAGGTCAATATCGCCTGCCACTCAGTCGTACCATGATGCTTATTCCATCCGTCATCTATCAAACACGTGATGCTGATGGTAAAGCTGAATCTTACGACCAATTCGGTGGTGAGGTAAGCTTGTTTGGTGGCATGGGGCGTCACCAGTACGCACTAACAGCGGGTTACAGCCAACGCTCTTACGATGCGAGCAACCCGATCTACGACAAGAAACGCAGCGACGACAATATCAACCTATTCGCCGCCTATGAGTATGATCAATTCATGGATTGGGAAAACTGGTCGTTTATTTCACTGGCAGGCTACGGCACCAGCGACTCGAACATTACCTTCTACGACGAGTCTCAATATATAGTTTCAGTTGGCTTGAACTACAAGTTCTAACCTTAGCGAGTATGAACTGCAATCCAACGAAAGCCTGCATCTAAGCAGGCTTTTTCTGCTTGCTAGACAGCTTGAGCCGTGAGTTGTTTCAGCAAGCGATCCATCGCGCGATAGCCTAGCGCTTCTGATAGATGTTTCTTTTCGATCTGCTCGTTACCGTCAAGGTCGGCAATGGTTCGTGCCACCTTAATAATTCGATGATAAGCACGAATCGATAAACCCAAGCGATGTAGTGCTGTCTCAAGAAACTCTGCATCTTCGCGTCGCAGTGGGCAATACTTCTCAATTTCTCGGCTACCTAACAGTGCATTCGATTTATGGTTGCGAGATAGCATTAACTCTCGCGCCTGCCTAACCCTTTGCTTAACTACTTGAGTGGTTTCACCGCGATCACCGCCTTCGGCCAACATTCCTTTTGGCAACAGAGGTATCTCCAATGACATATCGAACCTATCCAGCAAGGGCCCAGATAAGCGATTGAGGTAACGCAGGATGATCTGTGGGTTGGCGCGCGCCTGGTTACCTTCGTAATAACCCGTTGGACTTGGGTTAAGTGCACCGACCAATTGAAAACGCGCAGGAAAACGAGTCTTGCCCGCAGCACGGGAGATAATGATCTCGCCCGACTCTAGTGGCTCTCGTAATGAATCAAGCACCTTGCGCTCAAACTCCGGCATCTCATCTAAGAACAATAAGCCGTTATGCGCTAAAGAGATCTCTCCGGGGCGAGGCACCGAACCACCACCCACTAATGCCGCCATTGAACTGGAATGGTGAGGAGAGCGAAAAGGTCGTTGCTTCCAGTTGTATTGATTGATTTCTTGTTGCGTTAACGAGGCCACCGACGCGGTTTCCATCGCTTCGTCATCACTCATTTCAGGTAATAGGTCACGCAGTCGAGAAGCGAGCATAGTTTTTCCGGTTCCGGGTGGGCCAAGAAACAATAAGTTATGATTCCCAGCAGCGGCTATCTCTAGAGCTCGCTTTCCTTGTTGTTGGCCGATAATATCTTGTAGGTCGCGAAGCACTGAAACATCAGCCTGATGATGTTCCGTTCTATATAGCCCAAGCTGAGCCTGTCCACACATGTCAGCACAAACCTCCAACAAGGTTTGTGCAGATTTATGCGCTCCCTTGCCCACCAGCGCAGCCTGATCACCGTTATGATGTGGGACAACTAAGCATCGCTCTACACTGTCGGCGGCTAACGTCGCAGGCAAAACGCCCTTTACCGAGCGAAGTTCTCCTGACAATGCCAACTCACCGATAAATTCATGTTGAGCTATTTTTGATGTCGGAAGCTGATCTGACGCCACCAAAATCCCAAGCGCGATGGGCAGGTCAAAACGGCCACCTTCTTTGGGCAAATCGGCTGGGGCGAGATTAACCGTGATTCTTTTCGATGGAAACTCAAAGCGAGAATTGATGATCGCGCTTCTCACTCGATCTTTAGATTCCTTGACCGTTGTTTCAGGTAGACCCACCAGCGTGAAGCCAGGCATTCCGTTGCTTATATGCACCTCAACGGTCACTTCTGGCGCCTCTACACCCACACTAGCTCGGCTATGAATTATCGCGAGTCCCATAACTTTCCTTTGTCTTTGATTTAAAAGTATTCGCTCTGGATATTCGTTGCTCACCAAAGCGATAAGGTTGTTATATAGCTTGGTGGAATGGTATTTTAATGTGAAAAAAGAATGACATTTCCCTTGTCATGCGGCAGATTTGTGTGATAACACTAGAGATGTAGACATTTACTGAAGACAATAAACGAGAAAACTCGAATATTATGATTTTTAACGCTCGCATTTACGCACTGATTAACCTGATTATCGTAGTCATTATTAAGACTGCGCGGGGGCGAGTGGGAAGAAAGTAACCACGAATTAGAAAAAACCCCCGCACTGACAAGTCCGGGGGTTTTTTCTAATTTAAACATTCGATTTTTATATTTTTGAGCATTTTCGGCTTTGCCGATTTACAGGAAGAATGGGAGCACAAGATGTGCAGAGACAAAGGAAACAGTTACCAAAATAAAGGTAATACGGGAGAATTCCGATGAAAGGCGCAGAACTAGTCGTATCCGCACTCAAGCAACAAGGAATTGAGACCGTATTTGGTTACCCCGGTGGTGCCATCATGCCAATCTACGATGCACTCTATGACGGCGGGGTTGAACATATCCTATGTCGCCATGAGCAAGGCGCCGCTATGGCCGCGATCGGCATGGCTAGAGCAACACAAGATGTCGCTGTTTGTATGGCAACCTCGGGACCAGGTGCAACCAACCTAGTCACTGGCCTTGCTGATGCCTTTATGGATTCAATCCCATTGGTTGCTATCACAGGTCAGGTTGCAAGTTCCCACATTGGTACCGATGCATTCCAAGAAATGGATGTGATTGGTATGTCTCTGTCATGTACTAAACACAGCTACCTAGTAACTGATATTGAAGAGCTAGCTCCAACCCTCGCTGAAGCGTTTGTGGTAGCAAAGTCTGGCCGCCCTGGCCCGGTTATCGTCGATATCGCTAAAGACGTTCAACTAGCAGAAGCACCTGTTAACGCTCTTCCTGAATTTACTCCACCCGCAATTCCTGTTGCGACAACTGATGCCATTGAACAGGCACAGTACTTTTTGTCTCAAGCGACCCGTCCTGTTTTATACGTAGGTGGTGGTGTTCAACTTGCTAAAGCAACCGATGCGGTTCGTGAGTTTTTACGCCTAAACCCAATGCCAGCAGTAAGCACACTGAAAGGCTTGGGCACTATCGAACGTGACGACCCACACTACCTTGGCATGCTGGGTATGCACGGCACTAAAGCCGCTAACCTTGTGGTTCAAGAGAGTGACCTGTTGATTGTTGTCGGTGCTCGTTTTGATGACCGAGTAACTGGCAAACTCGATACCTTTGCGCCGCATGCTAAGGTTATCCATATCGATATCGATGCCGCTGAGTTCAGCAAACTGCGTCTTGCCAATGCGCCAATTCGCGGTGACATCAACAAGATCATGCCTCAACTAGAGCTAAGCCAAGACATCTCCTCTTGGGTTCATCACTCTGAAGGTCTTCGTAGCTCATTCAAATGGCGTTACGACCACCCTGGTGATCTGATTTTTGCTCCACTGCTGTTGAAGCAACTGTCAGACATGATGCCAGCAAGCTCTATCGTATCGACTGATGTGGGCCAACACCAAATGTGGGCAGCTCAGCACATTCAGCCTCGCGATCCACAGAACTTCATTACCTCTGCCGGTTTAGGCACCATGGGCTTTGGCTTGCCAGCTGCAATGGGTGCTTCGGTTGGGCGTCCTGATGACCAATCTATTCTTATCTCTGGTGATGGCTCGTTCATGATGAACGTGCAAGAGCTTGGCACGCTGAAACGCCGCCAAATCCCAGTGAAGATGGTACTTCTTAACAACTCTCGCTTGGGTATGGTTCGCCAATGGCAATCGTTGTTCTTCGATGGCCGCCATAGTGAAACTATCCTAGATGACAACCCAGACTTCGTAATGCTAGCGAAAGCGTTCGATATCCCGGGTAAAACCATCACGCGTAAAGAAGAAGTAGAGCCAGCACTAAAAGAGATGCTAGAGAGCAAAACCGCCTACCTACTTCATGTTCTTATCGATGAAGAAGAGAACGTATGGCCACTAGTACCGCCAGGTGCTTCAAACAGTGAGATGTTGGAGAACACATAACATGAAAAGATACCTATTAGACATCAAAGCCGATGATAAGCCTGTACTACTAGAGCGTGTTCTTCGTGTTATCCGCCACCGTGGCTTTATTGTTAAGCAAGTAGCGGGCACTCAAAACCACGAAAGCAAAGTGGCGAGTGTTGAGATCATTGTAGACAGTGACCGTCCGATCTCTTTCTTAGTCAATCAAATCGAAAAGCTGTGGGATGTGCGTACCGTTGACGTTATCTCTATCAGTCGTAATGAATTGCCAAACAACAACTTACAACAAAAGATAAACGCATAAGGAACCACAAACATGACAGCTAAAACGGCAGACTATATTTGGTTTAACGGTGAGATGGTTCCTTGGGCAGAGGCGAACGTTCACGTCCTGACTCACGCAATGCACTACGGTACTTCTGTGTTTGAAGGTGTTCGTTGTTACAACACACCAAAAGGGCCGGTTATCTTCCGTCACCCTGAACATGCTAAGCGCCTAAAAGACTCAGCAAAAATCTATCGCTTCCCTATTCCTTACACTGAGGAAGAAATTATGGAAGCGACTCGCGAAACGCTACGCCAAAATAAGCTAGAGTCAGCGTACATCCGCCCTCTAGGTTTCGTAGGTAACGTTGGTTTGGGTGTCTGCCCGCCAGAAAATACTGAGATGGAACTGATCATCGCTGCTTTCCCTTGGGGGTCTTACCTAGGCGAAGAAGCACTAGAAAACGGCGTTGATGCAATGATTTCTAGCTGGAACCGTGCCGCTCCAAACACGATCCCAACCGCAGCAAAAGCCGGTGGTAACTACCTATCTTCACTATTAGTTGGTGGCGAAGCTCGCCGTCATGGTTACGATGAAGGCATCGCACTGAGTGTTGATGGTTACCTTTCTGAAGGGGCTGGTGAGAACATCTTTGTGGTACGTAACGGCGTGCTATCCACACCACCAGCGACCAGTGCGATTCTGCCGGGTATCACGCGTGATTCGATCATGACACTAGCAAAAGACATGGGTTATGAGATCCGTGAAGAGAACATTGCTCGTGAAGCGCTATACCTTGCTGATGAAGTATTCATGACAGGCACAGCGGCGGAAATCGTTCCGGTTCGTAGCGTAGACAAAATTACAGTAGGTGAAGGCAAACGCGGTCCTATCACTGAAAAAGTTCAAGCGGCTTACTTTGGTCTATTCAATGGCACCACTGAAGATAAGTGGGGCTGGTTAGACTACGTTTATCCAGCAGACCAAACTTCAGAAAACCAAACGCAAACAACTAAGTAAGCAACAGCCAAATATTTTATAAGGATTTAAGCAATGCCAATCTATCGTTCAGCAACGACTACCCACGGACGCAACATGGCTGGTGCGCGCGCTTTATGGCGTGCAACTGGCGTTAAAGATGATGACTTCGGTAAGCCAATCATCGCAGTTGTAAACTCGTTCACTCAATTCGTACCAGGCCACGTTCACCTTAAAGATATGGGTCAACTGGTTGCGGGTGAAATCGAGAAAGCGGGCGGTATCGCTAAAGAATTCAACACCATCGCAGTCGATGATGGTATCGCAATGGGCCACGGCGGCATGCTGTACTCACTGCCATCACGTGAGCTTATCGCGGATTCAGTAGAATACATGGTCAATGCACACTGTGCGGATGCGATGGTGTGTATCTCTAACTGTGACAAAATCACTCCGGGAATGATGATGGCAGCAATGCGCCTTAACATCCCAGTGATCTTTGTATCAGGCGGCCCAATGGAAGCGGGTAAAACTAAGCTTTCAGATCAAATCATCAAGCTAGACCTTGTTGACGCAATGATCCAAGGTGCCGATCCAACCATTTCTGATGAGCAAAGTGAGCAAGTAGAGCGTTCTGCATGTCCGACATGTGGTTCATGTTCAGGTATGTTCACAGCGAACTCAATGAACTGTCTAACAGAAGCGCTTGGTCTATCTCAGCCAGGTAACGGTTCTATGCTAGCAACCCACGCAGACCGTGAAGAGCTGTTCATCAATGCAGGTAAACGTATCGTTGACCTAACTAAGCGTTACTACGAGCAAGACGACGAATCAGCACTGCCACGCAACATCGCTAACCGCGCAGCCTTTGATAATGCTATGGCGCTAGATATCGCGATGGGGGGTTCAAGTAACACAGTACTTCACCTTTTAGCGGCAGCTCAAGAAGGTGAAATTGACTTTGATATGGGTGATATCGACGAGATGTCTCGCCGCGTTCCACACCTATGTAAGGTTGCGCCTTCAACACCTAAATACCACATGGAAGACGTTCACCGTGCTGGTGGCGTAATGGCTATCCTAGGTGAGCTTGATCGTGCTGGCCTACTGAACAACCAAACTCGCACCGTTCTTGGTCTAAGCATGCAAGAGCAACTTGCTCAATACGACATCATGCAGACAGAAGACGAAGCCGTGCTTAAGTTCTTCCGTGCTGGCCCTGCAGGCATTCGTACTACCAAAGCATTTTCACAAGATTGCCGTTGGGATCGTCTTGATGACGACCGTAAAGAAGGTTGTATCCGTACTAAAGAGAACGCATTCAGCCAAGAAGGCGGCCTGGCGGTTCTTTCGGGCAACATCGCGGTTGATGGCTGTATCGTTAAGACAGCAGGCGTTGATGAAGAAAACCTGAAATTCCAAGGCCCAGCTATCGTATTTGAAAGCCAAGATAGTGCTGTTGATGGCATCTTAGGTGGCAAAGTGAAAGCGGGCGAAGTGGTTGTTATTCGTTACGAAGGTCCTAAAGGTGGTCCGGGCATGCAAGAAATGCTTTACCCAACCACTTACCTAAAATCAATGGGTCTAGGCAAGTCTTGTGCTCTATTAACAGATGGTCGTTTCTCGGGTGGTACATCGGGTCTGTCTATCGGTCACGCTTCTCCAGAAGCAGCAAGTGGCGGTGTGATTGGTCTAGTAAACACTGGCGATATCATCACTATCGACATCCCTAGCCGTTCGATCACACTTGATGTGCCTGAAGCTGAACTAGAAGCGCGTCGTGTTAAGCAAGACGCACTAGGCTGGAAACCAGAAAACCGTCAGCGTGAAGTGTCTTTCGCACTGAAAGCTTACGCAAGCATGGCGACCAGTGCCGACAAAGGCGCAGTACGTGATAAGTCTAAACTTGAGGGCTAACTATGAGTGACGGCACCTCCAGTCCCAAAAAACAAAGTGGCGCAGATTACCTGCGTCAGATCCTGAGAGCGCCGGTTTACGAAGCGGCAATCGTAACACCTCTACAGGATATGCCGCGTCTAAGCGCGCGCATTGGTAATCAGGTTCAGCTTAAACGAGAAGACCGTCAGCCGGTGCACTCGTTCAAGCTACGTGGTGCCTACAACATGGTATCAAGCCTTTCAGAGCAACAGAAAGCCGCAGGTGTGATTGCAGCATCGGCAGGTAACCATGCTCAAGGTATGGCGCTGTCCGGTTCTAAGCTTGGTATTCAAACCACGATTGTGATGCCAAAAACCACACCAGACATCAAGGTTGATGCGGTACGTGGCTTTGGCGGTAACGTAGTTCTACACGGCAGCAACTTTGATGAAGCTAAAGCTGAAGCAGAACGCCTTTCCGCTGAACATGGCTACACCTTTGTGCCTCCATTCGATCACCCATTGGTGATCGCCGGACAGGGCACCATGGGTATGGAAATGCTTCAGCAAAATGGTCACATGGATTACATCTTTGTGCCTGTCGGTGGTGGTGGTTTGGCTGCGGGTGTTGCCGTGCTAGTTAAGCAATTGATGCCGGAAATAAAAGTCATCGCGGTTGAACCTGAAGATTCATCTTGCTTGAAAGCAGCACTGGATGCCGGTGAGCCAGTAGTACTGGATCAAGTCAGTATGTTTGCTGATGGTGTTGCGGTTAAACGCATTGGTGAAGAGACATTCCGTCTTTGCCAACAGTACATTGACGGTCACATTGCAGTCTCTAGCGATGAGATATGCTCGGCGGTGAAAGACATCTTTGAAGACACTCGTGCGATTGCTGAACCTTCAGGAGCACTTGCTCTGGCTGGCTTGAAGAAATTTGCAGAACAAAACCAACTGCAAGACAAGCAATTGGCAACGGTACTGTCTGGTGCTAACACCAACTTCCACGGCCTGCGATATGTCTCTGAACGTTGTGAGCTAGGTGAGAAGCGAGAAGGTCTGCTTGCGGTGACTATCCCTGAGCGACAAGGGGCGTTCCTAGAGTTCTGCAATATTATTGGCGGCCGAGCGGTGACGGAGTTTAACTACCGCCACAACGACGAAAGCCTAGCGAATATCTTCGTTGGTGTACGTCTGCAAGGTGGTCAGGAAGAACTTGAGCACATCATCAATGACCTACGTGAGGGCGGATATCCAGTCGTCGACCTTTCTGATGATGAGATGGCAAAACTACACATTCGCTATATGATTGGCGGCAAACCATCAAAACCATTGAAAGAGCGCCTATACAGCTTCGAGTTTCCTGAATACCCAGGAGCCTTGATTAAGTTCCTTGATACCTTAGGTACCCACTGGAACATCAGCCTGTTCAACTATCGTAACCACGGTGCCGATTATGGTCGCGTATTGTGTGGCTTCGAACTTGGCGATGATGATTTAGCTCAGTTCTCAACACATTTACGAGAGCTTGGTTATCAGTGTAAAGATGAAACCGATAACCCTTCCTACAAGTTCTTCTTGTCTTAAGAATTAAACTATCAAACCCAAAAGAGCGAGTTTTTACTCGCTCTTTTTATTGATGCTGATTCAGCTTAAGCTTGAAAAGGATCTTCTTGTAAACAGATCATTAGATCGCCTTGCGATGATCCAACCAATCTTGGTGAAGTTGCTCACTCGATCCTAGGTACTTCACCATCCATTCGATCAGTTTATGGTTATCGTCTTTTCGCCAGACCAAACAACAATGACTCTGCGGGCTCGGTTCAGGCAGTATTTTTTCCACCAGCAAGCCTTGCTCGATAATTGGCGCGGCAATGTGCCTCGGCATATAACCCACCCCAACTCCATTCTTAAGACACTCTATGGCGCTATACCAGTTAGGTAACAATAGGCGTCTTTGATTTGAGTAATGGCCTGTGTGTCGCTTAGGGAGCACACTAGAGGTATCGTCCAAACATATCGCGGGATACTGGCTAACAAATTCTTCGTTGAGGTTTTGCTCTCGCACACACGGGTGACTGGGCGACATTACAAACGCCCAATCTAGGCGTCCCATATCTTTAACCTCAAAGTCGCCACCGACCGGAATCGCTGAGGTTGCGCCAATCACAATATCCGCTCTGCCCTGTGCAATCGCTTCCCAAGAGCCATTAAACACCTCCATGTTGATCTGAAGCTCTGCAAACTCAAAGGTTTGATAGAACTCTTCAATCATCGGCTTCATCTTATCGAGCTTAACCACGTTATCGAGCGTTAGGCGCAAGGTTTTCTTCCAACCACGCGCTGCTCGGCGAGTCTGAGCACTGACCTCTTCCATCTGTCTCAGTAACGCACGTGCCTCTTCAATGAACAGTTCACCTGCCGGAGTGAGCTCAACCTTTCTCGGTAAACGCCTGAAAAGCAGCACATCCAGTTCTTGTTCGACCTGTCTGACACCATAACTGATCGCCGAGGGCACTTTGTGCAACTGCTCAGCCGCCGCGGTAAAACTGCCCAAGCGCGCTACCGTATCGAGCATTTCTAAAGAGGATTTAGAGAACATAAGCCTTCAAATTTTTTGATTGATAACTACATATTTTAGCGTTTTATTTTATCAGGTCTGAAAAATAGAATGTCAGCATAAATAAACAGGGGCTTTAACTTCTGTCTATCAAACAATTTTTTTGATGATAAATACATCACTACTTTTAGCTTAATGGCATCTTATGAATATTTCTAAATTTCAATTGGTCTACCTTGCAGTTCTTTCAATGCTTGGCTTTATTGCGACCGATATGTACCTTCCTGCATTTAAGGCAATGGAAGTTGATTTCGCAACCGGCCCAGAGCAAATTGCTCTGTCTCTAACGGTATTCCTTGGCGGTATGGCAATGGGTCAGCTTCTTTGGGGCCTAGCGAGTGACAAGTATGGTCACCGTAATACGTTGGCGGTTGGTCTTGTTATCTTTACTGCGGCTTCATTCGGCTTGGCATTCAGCACCGAGGTATGGCACCTACTGACACTACGCTTCATTCAAGCGATCGGTGTATGTGCTCCAGCGGTAATCTGGCAAGCAATGGTTATCAAGCGTTACTCACAAAGCAGTAGCCAACAAATTTTTGCAACCATCATGCCTTTGGTTGCGCTATCTCCTGCACTAGCACCTCAGCTAGGTGTGTTACTGGCGGATAGTTTTGGTTGGCACAGCATCTTCATCACATTAACCTTGATGGGTGCACTGCTAGTGGCGACAACAATGGCTCAACCAAAAGAAGCGCCTGAAGTAAAACAGACATCGATTAAGACAGACATCAAGATGTTGCTTAAATCAAAGCCTTACATGGGTAATGTTTTAATGTTTGCGTCAGCATCTGCAGCGTTCTTTGCTTACCTAACAGGTATGCCAGAGATCATGGCTCAACTAGGTTATGAAGCAAAAGACATCGGTTTGAGCTTTATCCCACAAACAATCGCGTTCATGGCGGGTGGTTACTTCGGTAAGCAAGCAGTGAAGAAATATGGCGATGGCGTTGTACTAAGAAACCTTATCGGTTTGTTCAGTGTAGCGGCGATGCTTATCTTTATCGCATCACAGTGGGAACTGACGTCAATCTGGCCTCTACTTGCGCCTTTCTGTTTGATTGCTGTCGCAAACGGCGCACTTTACCCAATCGTAGTAAACCGTGCTCTATCAAGCGCTAAACAGAGCCCAGCAACAGCTGCTGGTCTACAAAACAGCCTGCAAATCAGTATCAGTGGCCTATCAAGTGCATTGGTCGCGGCAATGGCTAGCCAAGCACTAAGCGCGACGGGTATTGCCGTTGTGATCTGTTTGGGTGCGTTGTGGGTTGGCTATATTGTTTCGAACAAAGAGCTTTCTGAACACTTCGCGACACCTGACAACTCTCGAGTAGTCGCTGACGAGAAACAAGACTAGTTTCTAAGTTAACGAAAACAAAAAAGAGCGAGATTACTCGCTCTTTTTTTATATCTAGATAAATAAGAAAAAGCCAGTAGCGGTACTACTGACTTTCATTTAAATCATCTTATTTGTTAAGAGACTACTTTTTCTTAGTCGGACGCTGCCAATCTGCAATCTTACGTTCTTTCGCACGGCTGATAACCAGCTCATTTTCAGAAACATCGCGCGTTACTGTAGAACCAGCACCAACGGTAGCACCATTACCAATCGTAACAGGCGCTATTAATTGACTATCTGAACCAACGAATACGTCGTCGCCAATGATGGTCTTGAACTTATTCGCACCATCGTAGTTACAAGTAATTGCACCCGCACCCACGTTTACGCGCTGACCAATTTCAGCATCGCCTAGATACGTTAAGTGGTTCGCTTTAGAACCTTCACCAAGGCGAGTGTTCTTCACTTCGACAAAGTTACCAACGTGCGAGTTATTACGCATATCAGCACCAGGACGTAGACGAGTGAAAGGACCAACCGTACAGTCTTCACCGACCGTTGCACCTTCGATCACGCTGTATGGGCGAACGATGGTGTTGTCATCAATCTCGCAGTCTTTCAATACACAACCAGTGCCGATAATCACGTTGTCGCCAATGCTTACGCTGCCTTCGATGATAACGTTAGTGTCAATCTCAACGTCCATACCGCACTGCAGCTCACCACGTAGATCAAAGCGGCTTGGGTCGCGCAGCATTACGCCTTGCTTCAATAACTTGTCGGCTTGCTCAGCTTGGTAAGCGCGCTCTAGACGAGCCAGTTGAGAGCGGTCGTTTACGCCTTCCACTTCAATTGGGCTTACTGGGTGTACCGCTTCAACTGCACGACCTTCGTCGTGAGCCGCTGCGATAACGTCAGTCAGGTAGTATTCACCCTGTGCGTTGTCGTTACTTAGGCCAGACAACCAGCGCTTCAGATCGCCACCAGTCGCCACCATAACGCCAGTGTTGATCTCTTTGATAAGCTTCTGCTCATCCGTTGCATCTTTCTGTTCAACGATAGCCACAACAGGACCATTACGACGAATAATACGTCCGTAGCCCATTGGGTTGTCTAACACGACAGTAAGTAGCGCGATGCCACCGTTTGGTTGAGCGTCTAATAGGTTTTCAATGGTTTCAGGTGAGATCAGTGGAACATCACCATATAGCACCAATACTTTTTCATCATCAGCGAAATGTGCAGATGCTTGATCCACAGCGTGGCCTGTGCCGAGCTGCTCAGCTTGCAGTGCCCAGTTTACAGATTCTTCAGCTAGAGTAGCCTTCATCTGATCACCACCGTGGCCGTAAACCAGGTTGATGTTTTGAGCGCCTAGACCATTACATGTATCGATAACATGCTTCACCATTGGCTTACCCGCAAGTGTGTGCAGAACCTTTGGTGTGTTTGAATACATGCGAGTGCCTTTGCCCGCCGCGAGAATTACCGCGCTAAACTTCATTGTAAACCTATCCAACGTTATTTTTATTAAGCCGATATTGTAACCGTTTTTGGCCAAAAAATTAAATCGCAATAACCATTTAACCAGTAGTGATACGTAAAAGAAGCATTTTTGAGAATCTAAAAATGCAAAAAGGCGACCCTTAGGTCGCCTTTATCTCAGAGTCTATAATCTTAAAAAGATTAACGACGCTGTTTTGTCAGTTCGATAACTCGTAACTGAGCAATGGCTTTAGCCAGTTCACCGGCCGCTTGTGCGAAGTCTATGTCGCCATGCTGATTTTGGATATTCTCCACAGCCTTGCGTTTAGCTTCTTCCGCCTTTGCTGCGTCTAGCTCTTCACCACGGATAGCTGTATCAGCCAGTACAGTCGCTGTACCAGGCTGAACTTCTACCATACCACCAGAAACATAAATGATTTCTTCGTGGCCGTGCTGCTTAACAATACGCACCATACCAGGCTTGATAGCGGTCAGCAGTGGAGTATGACCATGGAAAATACCAAGCTCACCCTCACTACCGGTCACCTGAAACGTCTCAACAAGGCCTGAGAAAATTTGTTTCTCTGCACTTACAACGTCTAGGTGAAAGGTTATTGCTGCCATATCGCCTCCTAGTTAGCCTTATAGCTTCTTAGCATTCTCGATAGCTTCGTCAATTGCACCACAGTACATGAACGCTTGCTCTGGAATGTCATCGTATTCACCAGATAGAAGACCTTGGAAGCCACGTAGAGTCTCTTTAAGAGGTACGTAAACGCCTGGGTCACCTGTAAATACTTCCGCTACGTGGTAAGGCTGAGTTAGGAACTTCTCAATCTTACGAGCACGAGATACAACTTGCTTATCTTCTTCAGATAGCTCGTCCATACCTAGGATAGCAATGATATCTTTCAGCTCTTTATAGCGCTGAAGAGTAGACTGAACGCCACGAGCGATGTCGTAGTGCTCTTGTCCAACTACCAATGGATCCAGTTGACGTGAAGTAGAATCTAGCGGGTCGATCGCTGGGTATAGACCCATAGATGCGATGTTACGGTTAAGTACAACCGTTGCATCCAAGTGAGCGAACGTTGTTGCTGGAGACGGGTCAGTCAAGTCATCCGCTGGTACGTATACCGCCTGTACAGACGTGATAGAACCAGATTTAGTTGACGTGATACGCTCTTGTAGAACACCCATTTCTTCAGCTAGTGTAGGTTGGTAACCTACCGCAGAAGGCATACGACCTAGAAGTGCTGATACTTCAGTACCTGCTAGTGTGTAACGGTAGATGTTATCAACGAACAGTAGAACGTCACGACCTTCGTCACGGAAGCGCTCTGCCATTGTTAGACCAGTCAGTGCAACACGTAGACGGTTACCTGGTGGCTCGTTCATCTGACCGTAAACCATCGCTACTTTTGATTCTTCAGGTTTTTCGATGTTTACAACACCTGCTTCCTGCATCTCAAAGTAGAAATCGTTACCTTCACGAGTACGCTCACCTACACCTGCAAATACAGATAGGCCTGAGTGTTGAAGTGCGATGTTGTTGATAAGTTCCATCATGTTAACGGTCTTACCTACACCAGCACCACCGAATAGACCGATTTTACCACCCTTAGCGAATGGACAAATCAAGTCGATTACTTTAACACCAGTTTCTAGAAGAGCTGTCTCGTTAGACTGCTCTTCGTAGCTTGGAGCTTCACGGTGAATGGCGTAATGCTCTTCAGCACCAATCTCGCCACACTCATCAATCGCGTCACCTAGGACGTTCATGATACGACCCAATGTCTTAGTACCTACTGGTACTGAGATTGGAGCGCCAGTATTTTCAACTGTCAAACCACGACGTAAACCATCAGAGCTACCCATTACGATTGCGCGAACTACGCCACCGCCAAGTTGTTGCTGAACTTCAAGAACTAGACGTTCTTGTACTTCATTAACATTCAGAGCGTCGTATACACGAGGTACTTCACCCTGTGGGAACTCTACGTCGACTACCGCACCGATGATCTGTACGATCTTACCTGTAGCCATCGTTAATCCTCTAACTATTTAGTTTTACCTAAGCTTAAACCGCAGCTGCGCCTGAAACGATCTCAGAAAGTTCTTGTGTAATTGCCGCTTGACGCGCTTTGTTGTACACAAGTTCTAAGTCATCAATAATGTCACCAGCGTTATCTGTTGCTGATTTCATAGCAATCATTCGAGCCGCTTGCTCACAAGCAAGGTTCTCGACCACACCTTGATATACTTGAGATTCGACGTAGCGAACCAGTAGTGCATCTAGTAGTGGTTTTGGCTCAGGCTCATAAATGTAGTCCCAAGCATGATCGCGTTTCATGTCTTCGCTGTCTGATTTAGGCAAAGGAAGTAATTGATCGATCGTTGGTTCTTGTACCATAGTGTTTTCAAACTTGTTGAACACTACGAACAGGCGATCCAATTCGCCTTCATCATATTTCTTCAGCATAACGCTTACAGAGCCAATCAAGTCTTCAAGGCTTGGGCGATCGCCCAGACCAGAAACTTGAGCTGCTACTTTCGCGCCGCTGTTGTTGAAAAATGCTGTCGCTTTTGAACCTACAATTGCAAGTTCAACGTCAGCACCTTTCTCAGACCAATCTTTCATGTCGTTCATGGCTTTTTTGAACAAGTTAATGTTCAAACCACCACAAAGACCACGGTCTGTAGAAACGATGATGTAACCAACACGTTTGGCTTCACGTTCCTCAAGATAAGGATGCTTATACTCGAGGCTACCATTAGCCAAATGACCGATCACTTTACGCATTGTTTCTGCATATGGACGAGTAGCTTCCATTGCGTCTTGAGAACGACGCATTTTTGAAGCTGCTACCATTTCCATTGCTTTCGTAATCTTCTGTGTGCTTTTAACACTACCGATTTTATTACGTATCTCTTTTGCGCCGGCCATCGTTACTCTCCGTTAATGGTATGAGGTGGCCCTAAGACCACCTACCAATTACCAGGTCTGGGTTGCCTTGAAATCGTCAACAAGCTTCTTCAGCTCAGCTTCGATTTCTTTATTGAAAGCACCCGTTGTGTCGATCTGTGTTGCTAGATCGGCATATTGACCACGAGCAAACGACAGTAAAGCAGCTTCAAAGTCTAGAACTTTAGAAAGTTCAACGTCTTGAAGGTATCCACGCTCTGCAGCGAAGATTACTAGAGCTTGGTCAAATACAGACATAGGAGCGTATTGCTTCTGCTTCATCAGTTCTGTAACTTTTTGACCATGGTCTAGCTGCTTCTTAGTCGCTTCATCAAGATCCGAAGAGAACTGAGCAAATGCTGCAAGTTCACGGTATTGAGCTAGAGCAGTACGGATACCGCCAGATAGCTTCTTGATGATTTTAGTCTGCGCCGAACCACCTACACGAGAAACTGAGATACCAGGGTCAACAGCTGGACGTACGCCCGCGTTGAATAGCTCAGTTTGTAGGAAGATCTGACCATCGGTAATCGAGATTACGTTCGTCGGTACGAATGCAGATACGTCACCAGCTTGCGTTTCGATGATAGGAAGAGCAGTTAAAGAACCCGTCTTGCCTTTCACTTCGCCTTTAGTGAATTCTTCTACGTAGTGTTCGCTTACACGAGCAGCACGCTCTAGTAGACGAGAGTGAAGGTAGAAAACATCACCAGGGAACGCTTCACGACCTGGTGGACGCTTAAGCAGTAGTGAGATCTGACGGTAAGCGACAGCTTGCTTAGATAGATCATCATAAACAATCAGTGCATCTTCACCGCGATCACGGAAGTATTCACCCATCGCACAACCAGCATACGGTGCAAGGTATTGCAGCGCTGCAGATTCAGAAGCCGATGCAACAACAACAACAGTGTTTGCTAGTGCGCCGTGCTCTTCTAGTTTGCGAACTACGTTAGCGATAGTCGACGCTTTTTGGCCGATTGCAACGTAGATAGAGAAAATACCAGAATTTTTTTGGTTAATAATCGCATCGATCGCCATCGCTGTTTTACCAGTCTGACGGTCACCGATAATAAGTTCACGCTGACCACGACCGATAGGGATCATTGAGTCAACTGACTTGTAACCAGTTTGAACAGGTTGATCTACCGATTTACGGTCGATTACACCTGGTGCGATAATTTCTACAGGCGAAGTCAATTTCGCATCAATAGGACCTTTACCATCAATTGGCTCACCTAGCGTGTTTACCACACGACCAAGCATTTCAGGACCTACTGGTACTTCGAGAATACGACCCGTACCTGTAACTTTCATGCCTTCCTGTAGGTCAGCATATGGGCCCATTACAACAGCACCAACCGAATCACGGTTCAAGTTAAGTGCTAGCGCGTAACGGCCACCCGGTAGTTCAATCATTTCACCTTGCATCACGTCCGCTAGGCCGTGAATGCTAAGGATGCCATCGCTTACCGAAACGATAGTACCTTCATTGCGAGCTTCACTAACAACGTCGAAAGATTCAATACGTTGTTTAATTAGATCGCTAATTTCAGTGGAATTAAGTTGCATGCTCCAATCCCCATTAAGACTGCAATGCATCGCTCAGGCGGTCTAAACGACTGCGCGCTGAGTTATCGATGACTAGGTCTCCGGCTCGAATAATAACTCCACTAAGTAGAGTCTCATCTATACTGCAATTCAGCTGAACTTTGCGCGCTAAGCGCTGTTCCAATTTGCTGCTGATCTCTGCGCGTTGTTCTTTAGAAAGTTCAACCGCTGAAGTGACTTCAACGTCGATCTCTTTCTCGTGCTCTTGTTTGAGCAATAAGAACTCTTTGCAAACATCAGGAAAAGCCATTAAGCGGCCATTCTCTGCCATTACTTTTATCAAGTTCTGGCCGAATTCATCAAATTGTTCGCCACAAATTACAATGAATACTTCAGCTAATTTTTCAGCAGTTTGAGAGCTGCTTAAGAAATTGTGAACATCATCATTTTGTGCCACTTCGGCAGCAAAAGTAAGCATCTGACCCCATTGGTCTAGCTCACCTTTCTCTACCGCAAAGTCAAACGCTGCTTTAGCATAGGGGCGTGCGATTGTAGTCAAATCAGACATATACAGCCCCTTGCTTTAAAGTTTTGCAGTAATGTTGTTAAGAAGATCATCGTGTACATCTTTATCGATTGTACGCTCAAGGATTTTCTCAGCACCAGCAATTGCCAGAGTTGCGACTTGTTTGCGCAGGTCATCACGGGCACGTGTGCGCTCAGCTTCAATTTCGGCTTCCGCTTGCGCTAAGATTTTCTGGCGTTCTGCCTGAGCCTCTTCGCGAGCTTCATCAATAATTTGAGCCTTGCGTTTATTTGCCTGTTCAATAACCTCAGTTGCGGTGCGCTTCGCTTCTTTCAATTGGTCAGAAGCGTTGGCTTGTGCTAGATCCAAGTTTTTAGCAGCGCGTTCAGCGGCTACTAGACCGTCAGCAATTTTTTTCTGACGCTCTTCAATTGCTTGCATGATTGGTGGCCATACATATTTCATGCAGAACCAAACAAACATAGAAAAAGCAATTGCTTGACCTAACAGAGTTGCGTTCATATTCACAACAGCTACCCCTCGTTAAGAATCAACTACAAAAATTTAATTAACTAATTAACAGTTAATTAGCCTGCTAGTTGACCAACAAATGGGTTAGCAAACGTGAATAGTAGTGCGATTACGATACCGATCATTGGAACAGCATCCAGTAGACCAGCGATGATGAACATCTTAACTTGTAGCATTGGAGCCATTTCAGGTTGACGCGCAGCGCCTTCTAGGAATTTACCACCAAGAATAGCAAAACCAATTGCAGTACCTACGGCACAAAGACCAACAATAATAGCAACAGCGATTGCTGAAAAACTTAGTACAGTTTCCATTTACGTTCTCCGATTAACATTAATAGTTAGAATAAAACTTAAAAATTTTTAGTGATCGCCATCTTCATGGGCCATTGATAAATAAACAATTGTTAACATCATGAAAACAAATGCTTGAATCAAAATAACCAAGATATGGAAGATAGCCCAAGGTAGAGAGCCTACCCATTGTAAATACCACGGTAGCATTGCCGCACAAAGAATGAATACAACCTCACCTGCGAACATGTTACCGAATAGACGCATACCAAGTGATAGAGGCTTCGCGAGTAGCGATACCACTTCAATCAGTAGGTTAAACGGGATCATGATTGGGTGATTAAATGGATGTAAAGCAAGTTCTTTGGCGAATCCACCTAAGCCTTTTACTTTGATGCTGTAGTAGATCATCAGAGCAAAAACACCTAAGGCCATTGACATGGTTATATTAACATCAGCTGAAGGAACCACTTTCAAATAAGGGATACCTAGCCAATGCTCCGCAGGATATGGTAAGAAATCGATAGGCACTAAGTCCATCAAGTTCATTAAAATAATCCAGCAGAATATAGTCAGTGCTAATGGAGCAATCAGAGGGTTGCGGCCATGGAAAGTGTCTTTAACGTTGCCATCAACGAATTCAACTACCATTTCAACAAAACACTGAAGCTTACCAGGTACACCTACTGTTGCTTTCTTAGCGACTGAGCGAAAAACCCAAAGGAATAACATCCCTGTCAACACCGAAAAAAACAGACTGTCTATATGTACGTTCCAGAAACTTGTCTCCTCTACAAGACCAAACTTAGCTAAAGAAAGGTTTTGTAAGTGGTGCTCAATGTATCCGGATGCTGTTGGCGCAGCCATAACTCATCCTATTTTTTATTGTTAATGAAAAGCACTGGCGCAAAGATATTAATACCTAGAACCAGTAAATAGGTCAGTTTGAGGGGAACTAATTCCACCTGCATATACATGTAGACAATAGAGAATAGTAGAACTGTGATAAGGATTTTTAGCGCTTCGCCTGCATAAAACGACGCCGCAACTAACTTAGTTGCGCGAGCTCCACTAAATAGGAAAGCACACACACAAAAAACTGCATTTGCGATGACAAAAATACCGCCACCGATTAATGCAGCAAAACCCCAATCAGGATTAACAGCTAAACCTAACCCTATCGCCACTAATATAACCGCGCTAAGCTCGATCAATAACATTTGCTTTGCAAGCACTCGTCCTGGTCTTGCTAACGCCGCTACCATGTATTCGTTCCTCTTTTAAGCCTTCTTTACTACTCGCTTAAAAGCGTGCTGAGAAATTGGCGAAAATTATACGTTCAGCCAAATTGATTGCAATAACAACGCAGCAATCATTTACATTTTTGCATACAAACCTACAACTTTTGTACGAAATTACTTGTTTATTACATAATTGACCTAAATCAATTATCTCATTTAGTACTCTAGTTTAGCAATAAGTTGCTCTAATTTGTGAGGCTCATCAAGAGTAATTGTCACTTTTGACTTACCGCTAACAGAACGAGTAACTGAAACGTTTGCTTGCAATTTTTCCGTGAGTCTTCGTGAAAGTTCGATAGCTTCTGTGTCTTCAGGCTTCGATTCACCTTCAACGTCTGGTTTTAAGCACTTTTTGACAAGTTGCTCAGTTTGACGCACGGTCATTTTTTTGGTTGCCGCAGTGTTTGCTGCTTCAACCTGGGTATCACCTTCAAGCGCAAGCAGTGCTCGAGCATGCCCCATTTCCAGTTGTTTATTGGAAACTAAACCTTTTACTTCATTTTCGAGCTGATTTAGACGTAATAAGTTACTCACCGTAGCTCTCGATTTACCGATTACATCAGCGACTTGTTGGTGTGTCAGCTCAAATTCGTTCTGTAGTCGCTCTAGCGCTTGTGCTTCTTCGATAACATTCAGATCTTCACGCTGAATATTCTCAATCAACGCCATCGCGATAGCGGCTTTGTCTTCGACTCTCTTGACCAAACATGGCACTTGTTTAAGGCCAGCTTGACGAGCCGCTCTCCAACGACGTTCACCAGCAATAATCTCGAACTGGTCGTGCGCCAATGGGCGAACTACGATCGGTTGGATAATGCCTTGAGATTGAATTGATGCTGCCAGCTCTTCTAGCGCTTCAGGCGCAATATCCTTACGCGGTTGATATACACCAGGCTTCAAGCAACCAACAGCCAGTTCAATAAGCTCACCATCAGCCGACAACGCCTGACTATGAGAAGCAACTTGCTGTTTTTCACGAGCCAATGAGCTAGTTGCAAGCAATGCATCTAGCCCTTTTCCTAAACCACGCTTAGACATTGAGCGAATTCCTTTGGTTGGACCTATACTGGGACTTCTTCACGACGCAACATTTCGCCAGCAAGAGCAAGGTAAGCCTTAGCTCCTGCGGAATATTTGTCGTAGTACATTGCTGGCTTGCCGTGACTCGGGGCTTCTGCCAGACGCACATTTCTAGGGATCACAGTTCGGTAGACTTTGCTACCAAAGTGTTTTTTGAGTTGATCAGATACTTCGTTCGATAAGCGGTTGCGAGGATCGTACATAGTACGCAGAAGACCTTCGATCTTAAGATTCTCGTTTACAACAGCCGCTAGCTTACTGATGGTATCCATCAATGCAGTCAAACCTTCCAAAGCAAAGTATTCACATTGCATAGGAACCAATACGGAGTCGGCCGCAGCCATCGCGTTGATTGTAAGAAGATTTAATGAGGGCGGACAATCAATAAAGATGAAATCATAGTTATTGCGAATAGGTTCGAGTGCATTTTTTAAACGAACTTCACGAGCAAACACTTCCATCAGCTTGATTTCTGCCGCAGTAACATCACCGTTCGCGGCGATGAGGTCATAATTGCCAGATGTACTCCGGCAAACCACCTCATCAAATGGGGTGTCTTCAACCAACAAATCGTAAGCTGTTGCTTCAACTTGATACTTGTCGACACCGCTCGCCATAGTGGCATTACCTTGAGGATCGAGGTCAACAACCAATATCTTGCGTTTTGTTGCCGCCATTGATGCTGCTAAATTAATGCAAGTTGTTGTTTTTCCTACGCCACCCTTCTGGTTGGCAATTGCTACGATTCTACCCACTATGGCCTCGCTGATTATCCCTGACGCGATAAAGTAACTAGATGACGCTCTCCATCAAGCTCTGGCACTTGCAAAGCTTTAATGTCTGTCACTGAACACCATTCAGGTAACAGGTCGATTTCGTCTCTAGGATGTTGTCCCTTAAGAGCCAAAAATACACCGGATTGCTCTTTAGGTAAATGGTGACACCACTCTACCATGTCTGTCATTGACGCAAATGCACGACTGAGCACTGCATCAAACTTTTCTTCTGGTTGAAATTCTTCAACGCGACTTTGAACCGGTACCACGTTGTCGATACCCAGCTCATGAATCACCTGTTTGATAAAACGAATACGCTTACCTAGGCTGTCTAGCAAGTAAAACTCGCAGTCTGGATTCATGATTGAGAGCGGAATCCCAGGAAGACCAGGCCCCGTACCCACATCGATAAAGCGCTTACCTTGTAAGTGAGTGCTAACAATGATGCTATCTAAGATATGTTTCACCATCATTTCTTGTGGGTCACGAACTGATGTTAGGTTATAAGCTTTGTTCCACTTGTTCAGTAACTCAACGTAGCCAACCAACTGGCCACGTTGTTTTTCAGATACTTCAAGTTCAGTCTGGCCAATAAGGTGATCCAGTTTTTCGCGTAATGCGCTCATTATGCTTCCTCACCTTTTTTCAACAGGCCGTGTTTTTTCAAGTAAACCAACAGAATTGAGATTGCTGCAGGTGTGATACCTGAAATTCGCGAAGCAATACCAATTGAGTCAGGCTTAGCTGTCGTTAGTTTAAGAACCACTTCGTTAGAAAGTCCTTTTACCTTGCTGTAATCGATATCAGCAGGCAGTTTGGTGTTTTCATGACGCAGTGATTTTTCAATTTCGTCTTGTTGACGCTGAATGTAACCATCGTACTTCACTTGGATCTCAACTTGCTCAGACGCTTGTTGATCTTCCAGTGCAGGACCAAAACGATCCAATGCGGTTAACTGTGAATAAGTCATTTCAGGGCGACGAAGAAGATCTTCACCGCTCGCTTCACGAGACATTGGTGTTTTCAGAATTTGGTTCAGTTGATCAATATCTTCAGATTTTGGATTAATCCAAGTCTCTTTCAGACGTTGACGCTCCTTCTCCATGTTTTCCATCTTCTCGTTGAAACGAGCCCAACGAGCGTCATCAACAAGGCCAAGTTCACGCGACTTTTCAGTCAAGCGGATATCGGCGTTGTCTTCACGAAGCAGCAGACGGTATTCCGCGCGAGACGTAAACATGCGGTAAGGTTCTTTGGTACCCATGGTAGATAGGTCGTCGATAAGCACGCCCATGTAAGCTTGGTCACGACGTGGACTCCAGCCTTCTTTGCCTTGAGTAAACAAACTTGCATTCAGACCGGCCATCAAGCCTTGTGCAGCCGCTTCTTCATAGCCAGTGGTACCGTTGATTTGACCCGCAAAGAATAGACCTTTGATAAACTTAGTTTCGTAAGTCAGCTTAAGGTCGCGAGGATCAAAGAAATCGTACTCAATCGCATAGCCAGGGCGAACGATATGAGCATTTTCAAAGCCCTTCATCGAACGAACAATTTGAACCTGTACATCAAACGGCAGACTGGTAGAGATACCATTCGGGTATAGTTCGTGAGTCGTTAGACCTTCTGGCTCAATAAAAATTTGGTGACTGTTCTTGTCAGCAAAACGCATTACTTTGTCTTCAATCGAAGGGCAGTAACGAGGGCCAATGCCTTCAATCACACCCGCGTACATAGGGCTGCGATCAAGGTTGGCACGAATTACGTCATGCGTATTTTCATTGGTATGCGTGATGTAACATGGAATTTGACGAGGTTGTTGAGCTCGGCTGCCCATGAACGAGAAAACAGGCGTCGGGTTATCACCGTGCTGAACCTCAAGCTCAGAAAAATCAACGCTACGCGCATCGATACGAGGAGGAGTACCTGTTTTCAGGCGATCAACTCGGAATGGAAGATCACGAAGACGGTCAGCCAGTGCGATCGATGGTGGATCACCAGCACGGCCACCTGAAGAACTTTCCATACCAATATGGATCTTGCCGCCTAGGAATGTGCCCACAGTCAGAACCACAGCGCTTGCGCGGAACTTAAGGCCCATCTGCGTTACCACACCTACCACTTGATCCTGTTCAACGATCAAGTCATCAACCGACTGTTGGAACAAAGTCAGGTTTGGCGTGTTTTCAAGAACGTTACGAACAAAGGCTTTGTACAGTGCGCGGTCAGCTTGTGCACGAGTAGCACGAACCGCAGGGCCTTTTGATGCGTTCAATGTTCTGAACTGAATACCTGCATGATCAATAGCTTGCGCCATTAATCCACCCATTGCATCGACCTCTTTTACCAAGTGGCCCTTACCGATCCCGCCAATGGCTGGGTTACAAGACATTTGTCCTAGTGTATCGATATTATGAGTAAGTAATAACGTACTTTGACCAGTACGTGCAGATGCGAGTGCGGCTTCCGTTCCTGCATGGCCACCACCAACAACGATGACGTCAAATTTTTCGTGATAAAGCATGAACCGACCTCAGGTATTCAAACGTTTTCTAGATTGATAAAAAGGAGCGATATTCTACCTGTTTTCATAGCCTGAGAAAACGTTTTTGGGATTTTTCGAAAAAGCTGTTTTTAATTAATATAGATAAGATCTTTAAGGAGATCTTTTATTAGATCTATTATTAGGATCGAGGGTATCTGTGGATAAGTCGAAAATGATCAACGAGATCATGGATCTTTTTTGGATCAAATGATGTGATCTAACTTTGATCAGGATGAGGATTAGCTGGGATCAAAATGGCTACTTATTCACAGGAGGAAATTAGCCTGAAACTTGTTATTTGGATAACTATAGGTTAATCACCGTATATGTATGATCTTATCCACAGCAGAAATTGAAAATAGATCGCTAATTTTCGATGTTTTTGAAAAAAAGTTATTCACAATCACGATGTTCAGAGACAAAAAAAGCGGCATAAGCCGCTTTTTGAGAGAGGAGAGAGGTTAAAACTGTTCGCTATGATCGTTGAACCAAGCTTCTGCTGCGTCTTCTGGTACCGGAGTTTCCAATACATCGATGGTAAAACAGTCAGAAATAGGCTGAGCACCGAGCTCTTTCATCTGGCTGTGGACTGATTTTCCCGCCAAACAGAAGGTATCGTAACTCGAATCACCAAGCGCCACGACAGCAAAGCGAACCGGGCTTAAATCTGGAGATTGCTGGGTCAATGCGTCGATAAACGGCTTAATATTATCTGGAAATTCACCCGCACCATGAGTTGAAGTCACCAGCAACCAAAAGCCTTGTTGGGGAATATCATCGAATTCAGGCTGATTATGAAGGGTGATCTCGTGGCCTTGCTCTTCAAGAAGATCATTAAGGTGATCGCCAACGTACTCTGCACCACCTAAGGTGCTGCCTGTAATAATGTGGATCATTAAGCTGTCCTTACTAAAGAAAAAGGCCAGCATGAGCCGGCCTTTAAAGGTTATTTACCAATACAGAAAGAGGTGAAGATACGGCCGAGTAGGTCATCGGAACTGAATTCACCAGTAATCTCGTTAAGGTGTTGCTGCGTTATACGCAGTTCTTCTGCCAAGATTTCCCCTGCCATATAGCCTTCGAGCTGTTGCTGGCCAATATCTAGATGCTCAGATGCGCGTTCTAGGGCATCTAAGTGGCGACGACGTGCCATGAAGCCACCTTCATTGCCACCAGCAAAGCCCATGCAATCTTTTAAGTGATTACGTAGTGCATCAACGCCTTGTCCCGTCTTTGCTGATAGTCGAATCAGAGTTGGATCATTAACATGGCAAATCCCGAGATCTTCACCGGTTTGATCGGCTTTGTTACGAATCACGGTCATTCCGATGTTATTCGGCAGACGATCAACGAAATCTGGCCAGATATCTTTCGGGTCGGTTGCATCGGTAGTGGTGCCATCGACCATAAATAAAACGCGATCGGCTTGAGCAATTTCTTCCCAAGCGCGTTCAATACCGATTTTTTCGACTTCATCCGAGGCTTCACGCAGGCCTGCGGTATCAATAATGTGCAGTGGCATACCATCAATATGGATATGTTCACGAAGTACATCACGGGTTGTACCTGCAATATCAGTCACAATCGCGGAGTCTTTACCCGATAATGCATTCAGTAAGCTCGACTTACCGGCATTAGGACGACCTGCAATCACCACCTTCATACCTTCACGCATGATGGCACCTTGATTGGCTTCTTGGCGAACCGCTTCGAGGTTGTCGATGATAGCTTGTAAGTCAGCACTTACTTTACCGTCAGCAAGGAAATCAATCTCTTCTTCTGGGAAGTCGATAGCGGCTTCAACATAGATGCGTAAGTGAATCAGAGAGTCCACCAGCGTATTAATGCGTTTCGAGAACTCACCTTGCAACGATTGCAGAGCTGATTTCGCCGCTTCTTCTGAACTGGCATCAATGAGGTCAGCAATCGCTTCTGCTTGGGTTAAATCCATCTTGTCGTTCAAGAAGGCACGCTCCGAGAACTCACCTGGGCGTGCTGCGCGTAGCCCTGGAATAGCGAGGATGCGCTTGATGAGCATATCCATTACCACAGGACCACCGTGGCCTTGCAGCTCTAAAACGTCTTCACCGGTAAACGAGTGCGGGTTAGGAAAGTAAAGCGCGATGCCTTGGTCTAGCTCTAAACCATCGTGAGATTTAAAAGGGGTGTACTCAGCGTAACGTGGTTTCAGTACTTTGCCGGTAACTTCAAGCGCAACTTGGGCTACTTGTGGGCCTGAAACGCGAATAATACCGACGCCGCCACGGCCGGGTGCAGTCGCTTGAGCAACAATCGTATCTGTAGTCATAGTTGTGCCTGCTAGCATGTGAAAGCCAAAAAGGGGCGCTCACGATTAATCAATTAGCTGAATTGTAATCAGCTAAAAACAAAAAGGCGACCTTTTGGTCGCCTTTCTTTGTCTCTTTCTATTATCGAACTTACTTAGAATGTAAGCCTTTCTTTTCCAGCGCGCGGTAGATAAGCGTTTGCTGAATCAGAGTTACGATGTTCGATACTAGCCAGTATAGAACCAGACCTGAAGGGAAGAACAGGAAGAAGAATGTGAACATAACCGGCATAAAGGTCATGATCTTCTGCTGCATTGGATCCGTTACAGTTGTCGGGCTCATCTTCTGGATTAGGAACATTGAAGCACCCATCAGAAGTGGCAAGATGTAGTATGGGTCTTGTGCTGAAAGGTCAGTAATCCAACCGAAGAACGGTGAGTGACGCAGTTCAACAGACTCCATTAGTGCCCAGTATAGCGAAATGAAGATAGGCATTTGCAGAAGGATAGGTAAACAGCCACCTAGTGGGTTTACTTTCTCTTTCTTGTAAAGCTCCATCATTTCTTGGCTCATGCGTTGACGGTCGTCGCCGATACGCTCACGCATTGCAGTCAGCTTAGGCTGAAGCATACGCATTTTCGCCATAGACGTGTACTGAGCTTTCGTTAGTGGGTACATAGCACCACGAACGATGAAAGTTAGACAGATGATTGCCAGACCCCAGTTCACAACGATGCCTTGAATGAACGAAAGCAGAGTATGAAGTGGTTTAGCAATGAACCATAACCAACCGTAGTCAACTACTAGGTCTAGGTTAGGTGCAACAGCAGCCATTTGGTCTTGAAGTTTAGGACCAACCCAAAGCGTTGCTTTGAAGTTTGCTTCGTCGCCAGTAGCGATGGTTTTGTTCGGCATGCGAACACCGATGTCGCCAAGGTTACCAATTACACGAGTGTAAAGGTTGCTGCCTGCTTCGTCGCGTGGGATCCATGCACTTGCAAAGTAGTGCTGAATCATCGCTGCCCAACCTTGACCGTTTGCTAGGTTAAGAGACAGGTTGCGATCTTGCATGTCGTCGAAGCTGTATTTTTTGTAACGCGTATCTTCCGTAGAGTAAGCACCACCACGGTAAGTTGGCATTGTTAGGCTACCGCCGTCATCCATTACGTTCTGACGCAGGTGAGCGTACATGCCGAATGTCGCGTTGTTACCAGAGTTGTTGACTACATCGTATTCAACATCCATTGCGTAGCTGCCACGCTTAAGGATGAATGTTTTCGTGTAATCAAGGCCGTTCGCTTGGTAAGTCATCGGGATGCGTAGTTCATCCTGACCATCAGCAAGCGTGAAGCTGTCTGCTGAAACTGTGTAGCTTGGGCGGTTTGTGCTGCTTAAATCGATACCTTGAGGACCCACTAGACCGCTTTGTGCGATAAATTGGTGACCTGGTTCGTTTTTAAGAAGAACAAACGTATCTTCAGAATCGAACTCAGCAGAGTAATCGTTTAGGTTTGCTTTAACGACATCACCACCAACCGTATCAATTGACAGAGTCAGTACATCAGTTGTTACTGTGATAGTTTTAGCAGAAGAAGCAACTTGACCAGGAGCCGGGTCTAGATCATCTGCATAAGATGGCGCTGGTAGGGTGCTGCCAGATTGTGCCTGCTCAACCGCTTGTGGTGCTGGATTCTGAGCTACGTTCCATTGTTGGAACAGTAGGAAAGAAACCAAAGCCAATGCGATTAACAGGATATTACGTTGAGAATCCATCGTTATTTATCTCTGTCTTGTTTTTGGACTGGTGGAACGGGGTCAAAGCCCCCTTCGTTCAAAGGATGGCATTTTAATAGACGTTTGCCTGATAACCAACACCCTTTTACAAAACCGTGAGCTTTCAACGCTTCTATCGCATATAAAGAGCAGGTTGGAGTAAATCGGCAGCGTGGGCCGATGAGTGGACTAATAAACCATCTATAAAAATAGATGGGTATTAGCGCTATCCACGCGAAGGGCGAGACAGGCGAAGCCATAATTTGTCGAGTAGCTTGAACATTTCTTCATTGCTTAAATCTTGCGCGCTCTTCTTAGCGATTACAACAAAATCTTTGTTAGGAAGTTTGTGTTGAGTGTTACGAAAGCTTTCACGAGTAAGACGCTTGAATCGGTTACGACCCACGGCGGTTTTAATCTGCTTTTTCGGAACGGCTAATCCAAGACGAGGATTTGAAAGAGAGTTATTTCGGGCAATGATGGTGAAATGAGGGGAGCCAGCTCGATGAGCTTGCTTGAAGACATTTTGATAATGTTCGGGAGTTAACAAGCGTAACTCCCGACCGAAGGCTAGCTTATTCAAAATAATCAAAGATTACTTAGAAAGACGCTTACGGCCTTTTGCACGACGTGCATTGATTGTTGCGCGACCGTTCTTAGTAGCCATGCGAGCACGGAAACCGTGAGTACGCTTACGCTTTAGAACTGTAGGTTGAAAAGTGCGTTTCATTGTAATTACCTTACTGATCAGTAGTTTTAGGTTTTTGTTAAACCCGGCGTGGGCATTTTTTCTCTTCTTTATATAAGAAAGGAAAACCGACGCCTCTCAACAAAGAGGCGGAATTGTAATCACTGTCACAAAAAGTGTCAATGATTGGGTTAACTAAAATTCCGGTCGGGGGATTATACGTAGAATAACTAAAATCACAAGGATCCTTAGTCGATCCCAACCTTATTTAAGAATTTTTTTAATTTAGGATCCTGTGGATTACCAAAAATATCCTGTGGAGATCCCTGCTCGATAATATGACCGTCAGCCATGAAGATCACTCGGTCTGCGACCTCTCTCGCGAACTGCATTTCATGGGTAACCACCAGCATGGTTTGATGCTGATTTGCCAGTTTTTTCATTAGGTTAAGCACTTCGCCAACCCACTCAGGATCGAGCGCTGAAGTCGGCTCATCAAACAGTAAAAGCTCGGGTTGTAGTGCCATTGCACGGCCAATACCCACCCGTTGTTGCTGGCCACCAGAGAGCGCGGCTGGGTAGCTATCACCTTTGTCACCTAAGCCAATATCATCAAGTATTTGTTGTGCTTTTTCATGGGCTTGCTGTTTTTTCCAACCACGAACGGTAATTAAACCTTCAGCAATATTCTGTCTCGCGGTTTGGTGAGCGAACAGTGCATAGTTTTGGAACACAAAACCGGTCTTACGACGCAGTGCAAGCACCTCTGCCTTAGTGTGTTTCTGAGTATCAACCTTGATATCATCAATCGAAATCGTGCCTTGATCGGCTTGCTCTAGAAAATTCACACAACGCAGTAGGGTAGATTTACCCGTACCACTTGAACCTATGATGACAATTATCTCACCTTGTTTGATTTCTAGGTCGATCCCTTTCAAAACTTCGGTGTCACCAAACTGCTTGTGGATACTTTGTAATTTGATCATCGTACATATGCCTTATTCAGTTTCACTTCGGCCCAAATTTGAATACGAGTGAGGATAACCACCACGCCCCAGTAAATCAGTGCGACTGCTAAGAAAGCCTCGAAGAAGCGGAAACTTGAAGAAGCCTCCATCTGAGCTTTAGCCATGATTTCGGCGACACCTAGGGTGAAGGCAAGTGAAGTCGACTTGATCATATCGATGAAGTAGTTCATCAACGACGGCAGTGCCACGCGAGTTGCTTGCGGTAAGATCACTCGGCGCATAGCTTGGCTGGTTGTCATACCGACCGAAAGGCTGGCTTCCATCTGGCTGCGATCAATACCGATAATCGCGGCACGAATACTTTCTGCCATATACGCGGCAAAGTGCAGGGTTAAGCCAATCACAGCGGCGCTGAAGGCATCCAACCCAACCATCCACGGGAAGACTTGTGGTAAGCCGTAATAAAGGAGGAACAGCTGCACCAACAGTGGTGTGCCTCGGAAGAAGCTAATGTACAGCTGGCTCAGTTGGTCGAGCACTGGGATTTTGAATACACGAATATTCGCCAGTATCAGAGACAGGATCAGAGCAAAGAACAAGCCCCAGGTCGCCATCTCCATCGTGGTGCCTAAATACTTCAGTAGTATTGGCAACAGCTCTAGCATGTAATTAAAGTCAAATCCCATAATCTATCTCGTATTTTTATTGGCAGTGTTGTTCTATATGTAAGTACTGTTGTATCAGGTTTTTTAATCAGTGCACAAAAGCAAAAAGCCCACCGCTGTATAAAGCAGTGGGCCTTGAATGGAGAAAGTGAGTAATTACTTCTGAGTAATGTCCGCACCAAACCATTTCTGAGAGATACTTTCTAGCGTACCATCTGCGCGCATTGCTGCTAATGCTTCATTTACTTCTGCTTGCAGTTTTTTGCCGTTATCGTTGTCGACGAAAGGCCAAGCGTTTTCAATTGTTTCGAATGGCTGACCTGCTAGTTGTAATGGTAGACCAGTCTTCTTGATAAGCTCTAGTGCTGATAGGCGATCCATTACGAATGCATCGGCACGACCCAGTGCCACGTCATGTTCAATACCTGTATCGTAGGTTTTTACATTGATCTTGCCATCTTTGTCGTAGCTGCGAAGCAGTTGTTCAAAGTTTGAGCCTAGGTTTACCGCAACCGTCTTGCCATCAAGGTCTTCGATGCCTTTAATGCTGTCATTACCTTTACGAACGGTAATTTGTGCGCCGTCTACTACGTATGGGTCTGCGAATAGGTATTTCGCTTTACGTGCATCCGTCATTGTAATTTGGTTTGAAATGGTATCGATGCGACCCGTTTCAAGAAGACCAAACAGACCAGAGAAGTTTGCCGTTACGTATTCAACCTTGTAATCGTTACGCTTACCGATCTCATCCCATAAATCCACTTCAAAACCCTGTAGCTGGTCTTGTTTAACGAACGTAAACGGGAAATAGCGACCAGACATGCCGACTTTAACTTCAGTCGCAGCTTGAACAGTAGCAGCAGAGAGTGCGATAGCCGCAATTGCAGCCTTAATCCAGTTATTCATTTGGTAACTCCTTATATTTATGGGTTTGGATGTTACTGGGAAAATGCTCACTAGAATAAATAACCAGATGTTATTAACCATAACCAGATTGAATTCCCGATTTGGGGATAACTAGCAAGGATCCGGGCATAAGTGGATCATTGTGTGAGTAAATTAGGGGCAAGATGTGTGGATCCACCGATAAATTACAAATTTATTGTGAATAACTTGGATCTTATTCACTGGATCTGTGATCAATTGCTGGTGATCTGACTTATCAACAGGTAAAATTAGCGGTCATTTCATATTACTTTAAATAGAGTGAGGGCACCGTGTCATCTTCGCTTTGGTTGCAGTGTTTGCAACAGCTTCAAGAAGAGTTACCAGCTACAGAATTCAGTATGTGGGTTCGTCCGTTACAAGCGGAACTCAATGACAATACTCTAACTCTATTTGCACCGAACCGTTTCGTACTCGATTGGGTTCGTGATAAGTATCTAAATAGCATTAACCGTCTGCTGCAAGAATATTGCGGTAACGATATCCCACATCTTCATTTTGAAGTGGGAAGCAAGCGTGTGATTGCACCAAAGCCTGCGACACCGACACCAACTCAGACTCGCACTGCAGCTGATGTGGCCGCTGAGTCATCAGCACCTGCGCAATTACAAGCTCGCAAACCTGTCCATAATATCTGGCGTGATGAAGAGCCTGTCGCGGTTGACTTGAATCACCGCTCAAACGTGAACCCAAAACATAAGTTCAATAACTTTGTTGAAGGTAAGTCGAACCAACTCGGTTTGGCTGCGGCACGTCAGGTTTCTGATAACCCAGGTACAGCCTACAACCCGTTGTTCCTATACGGCGGCACTGGTTTAGGTAAAACGCACTTGTTGCATGCGGTGGGTAACGCCATTGTTGATAATAAGCCGAATGCGAAAGTGGTTTACATGCACTCAGAGCGTTTTGTTCAGGATATGGTAAAGGCTCTGCAAAACAACGCGATCGAAGAATTTAAGCGCTACTACCGTAGTGTTGATGCATTGCTTATCGATGACATCCAATTCTTTGCTAATAAAGAGCGTTCTCAAGAAGAGTTCTTCCATACCTTTAACGCGCTGCTTGAAGGCAATCAACAGATCATCCTAACGTCTGACCGTTATCCAAAAGAGATCAACGGGGTAGAAGATCGTCTTAAATCTCGTTTCGGCTGGGGTTTGACGGTAGCGATTGAGCCACCAGAGCTTGAGACACGTGTTGCGATCTTGATGAAGAAAGCCGAAGACCACCAAATTCACCTTGCGGATGAAGTGGCGTTCTTTATTGCCAAGCGTCTACGCTCTAACGTTCGTGAACTGGAAGGCGCATTGAACCGTGTTATTGCGAATGCAAACTTCACTGGCCGCCCGATCACGATCGACTTCGTGCGTGAAGCACTGCGTGACCTACTTGCACTGCAAGAAAAACTGGTCACTATTGATAACATTCAAAAGACAGTAGCCGAGTACTACAAAATCAAAGTCGCTGATCTATTGTCTAAGCGTCGTTCTCGTTCTGTTGCTCGTCCACGTCAATTGGCGATGGCACTGGCGAAAGAGCTAACAAACCACAGCTTGCCTGAGATTGGCGATGCATTCGGTGGTCGTGACCACACGACGGTACTGCATGCTTGTCGTAAGATTGCTCAGCTGCGTGAAGAGAGCCACGACATTAAAGAAGATTATTCGAACTTGATTCGTACCCTTTCTTCTTAATACACAGTATTCTTAACCTTAATAAGCAGAATCTTGGCCACGTACTATTACGCAGTGCCATTTAGACCGTAAGAGCAAGATATGAAATTTACCATTGAACGTAGTCACCTGATTAAGCCATTACAACAAGTATCTGGCGCACTCGGTGGCAGGCCAACGCTTCCAATTCTAGGAAACCTACTGATTAAAGTAGAAGATAACGTGTTGTCGATGACAGCGACGGATCTAGAAGTTGAACTGATCAGCCGTGTAACGCTTGAAGGTGATTTCGAAGCGGGTAGCATTACCGTACCTTCACGTAAATTCCTAGATATCTGCCGTGGATTGCCAGATAACTCAGTGATCACGGTGGTATTGGATGGTGACCGTATTCAGGTTCGCTCTGGTCGTAGCCGCTTCTCTTTAGCAACATTACCTGCGGCAGATTTTCCAAATATTGAAGACTGGAGCAGTGAAGTTGAAGTGTCAGTGACACAAGCTGAACTTCGCGGTCTTATCGAGAAAACACAATTCTCAATGGCGAACCAAGATGTTCGTTACTACCTCAACGGTATGTTGTTTGAGATTGAAGGCTCTATCCTGCGCAGCGTAGCGACCGATGGTCACCGTATGGCAGTATCTCAAGCACAACTGGGTGCGGATTTTGCTCAGAAGCAGATCATTGTTCCTCGTAAAGGTGTTCAAGAGTTAGTGAAGCTATTGGATGCACCTGAACAGCCAGTAACACTGCAAATTGGTAACTCTAACGTGCGAGCTGAAGTGAACAACTATGTCTTCACTTCTAAGTTGGTTGATGGTCGTTTCCCTGATTATCGCCGCGTAATGCCGCAAAATACCACCAAGACACTTGAAGCTGGCTGTGATGAATTACGTTCAGCATTTTCTCGTGCTGCGATTCTATCGAATGAAAAATTCCGTGGTGTTCGCGTTAACCTTGCGGATAGCGAGATGCGTATTACCGCGAACAACCCAGAGCAAGAAGAAGCGGAAGAAGTGCTTGATGTTAACTTCGACGGTGACGCGCTAGAGATTGGCTTCAACGTAAGCTACGTATTGGATGTTCTGAACACACTGCGTTGTGAACAAGTTCGCATCTCAATGTCAGACGCCAATGCGAGTGCTCTTATCGAGAACGCGCAAGATGACAGCGCGATGTACGTTGTTATGCCAATTCGCTTATAAGCTGCCCTATGTTGACCTACCGAGTCGTGATTGAAGATTAATATGAAGACGTTATGCCTTTATCGCGCTTAATCGTTAAGCAGTTTAGAAATATTGAAGCCTGTGACATTCAACCGTCATCAGGCTTTAACTTTCTTATAGGGGCTAACGGAAGCGGCAAAACCAGTGTCCTTGAAGCGGTGTATCTGCTCGGACATGGTCGCTCATTCAAGAGTTCACTTACCGGTCGTATCATACAAAACGAGTGTAGTGAGCTGTTTGTACATGGCCGTTTTATGACCTCGGATCAATTTGAGCTGCCAATTGGCATTAATAAGCAGCGCGATGGCACGACAGAGGTTAAAATAAGCGGTCAAACTGGGCAAAAGTTGGCTCAGTTAGCTCAAGTCTTACCTTTGCAGTTGATTCACCCTGAAGGGTTTGATTTACTAACCGATGGACCTAAGCATCGCCGAGCATTCATTGATTGGGGAGTCTTCCACAGTGAGTCGGGCTTTTATGATGCGTGGGGCAGGGTAAAGCGCCTCAATAAGCAGCGAAACGCCTTATTGAAAACGGCAACGCACTATCGAGAGCTGAGCTATTGGGACCAAGAATTGGCCCGTTTAGCAGAAAGCATCAGTCAGTGGCGTGCCACCTACGTTGATCAGCTCAAAGAAGTCGCCGAAGAAATCTGTGCGACCTTCCTTCCTGAGTTTGAGATAAAGATTAACTACTATCGTGGCTGGGACAAAGACACCCCGTACGCCGATATATTAGAAAAGAATTTTGAAAGGGATCAGCAGCTTGGTTACACCTTTAGTGGGCCAAACAAAGCGGATCTGAAGATAAAAGTGAACGGCACTCCAGTGGAAGATGTCTTGTCACGAGGTCAATTGAAGTTGATGGTGTGCGCGCTACGAGTAGCACAAGGGCAACACCTCACTCAAATGACAGGTAAGCAGTGCATCTATTTGATAGATGACTTCGCTTCCGAATTAGATAGCCAACGCCGAGCACGTCTTGCTGAGTGTTTAAAGGCGACCCAGGCTCAAGTTTTTGTAAGCTCTATTACCGCTGATCAGATTGCAGATATGCATGACGAAAATAGCAGGATGTTTCATGTGGAACATGGCAAAATAGAGCAAGGATAATTAGTCAGAGAGTAACTATGTCAGATAATTACGATTCATCGAGTATTAAAGTACTGAAGGGTCTGGATGCGGTACGTAAGCGTCCTGGAATGTACATTGGCGACACGGATGATGGTACCGGTCTGCACCACATGGTTTTTGAGGTGGTAGATAACTCTATTGATGAAGCGCTAGCTGGTCACTGTAATGACATCATTGTAACTATCCATGAAGATAGTTCTGTGTCTGTGAGCGATGACGGCCGTGGTATTCCAACAGAATTGCACCCAGAAGAAAACGTATCTGCAGCCGAAGTAATCATGACGGTTCTTCACGCTGGTGGTAAGTTCGATGATAACTCGTACAAGGTATCTGGTGGTCTGCACGGTGTTGGTGTTTCAGTAGTTAACGCACTTTCTAAGCAAGTTACTCTTACTATCCACCGCGGTGGCAAAATCCACACTCAAACCTACAGCCACGGTGAGCCTCAAGCGCCACTAGCGGTTATCGGTGACACGGATAAAACAGGTACAGAGATTCGTTTCTGGCCGAGTGAAGAAACCTTCACTAACATCGAGTTCCATTACGACATTTTAGCTAAGCGTCTACGTGAGCTATCATTCTTGAACTCAGGTGTATCAATTAAGCTAATTGACGAGCGCGAAGAAGACAAAATGGATCACTTCGAATACGAAGGCGGTATCCAAGCGTTTGTTGAACACCTTAATACTAACAAAACGCCAATCATCCAAAAAATCTTCCACTTTAACTCTGAGCGCGAAGACGGTATTACCGTTGAAGTTGCGATGCAGTGGAATGACGGCTACCAAGAAAACATCTACTGTTTCACCAACAATATCCCTCAACGCGATGGTGGTGCTCACTTAGCAGGTTTCCGTGCGGCGCTAACGCGTACTCTGAACAGCTTCATGGACAAGGAAGGCTTCTCTAAGAAAGCGAAGACTGCGACCTCTGGTGATGATGCTCGTGAAGGTCTGACGGCGATTGTTTCTGTTAAAGTGCCTGATCCTAAGTTCTCAAGCCAAACTAAAGATAAGCTGGTTTCTTCAGAAGTGAAGTCTGCCGTTGAATCTACAATGGGTGAGAAGTTGTCTGAGTTCCTTATTGAGAACCCAGGTGAAGCGAAAACAGTTTGTTCTAAAATTATTGATGCAGCACGTGCTCGTGATGCAGCGCGTAAAGCTCGTGAAATGACTCGTCGTAAAGGCGCATTAGATTTAGCGGGTCTTCCTGGTAAGCTTGCTGACTGTCAGGAAAAAGATCCTGCACTGTCTGAACTATATATTGTGGAAGGAGACTCTGCTGGCGGTTCAGCTAAGCAGGGGCGTAACCGTAAGAACCAAGCAATCCTACCGCTGAAAGGTAAAATCCTTAACGTAGAGAAAGCACGTTTCGATAAAATGCTGTCTTCTCAAGAAGTAGCAACGCTAATCACCGCTCTTGGTTGTGGTATTGGTCGTGACGAATACAACCCAGATAAACTGCGTTACCACAACATCATCATCATGACCGATGCCGATGTCGATGGTTCTCACATCCGTACCCTGCTACTGACGTTCTTCTACCGTCAAATGCCAGAGCTGATTGAACGTGGCTACATCTACATTGCTCAACCGCCACTTTACAAAGTGAAGAAAGGTAAGCAAGAGCAGTACATTAAAGATGAAGATGCGATGAACCAGTATCAAGTATCTTTGGCTTTAGACAACGCAGAACTGCACGTAAACCCTGAAGCGCCAGCATTTGCAGGTGAAGGTTTAGAGAAGCTTGTTCAGCAATACAATGCAGGCATCAAGCTTGTTGATCGTATGAGCCGCCGTTACCCACGCGCATTGGTTCACGAACTGATTTACGTTCCTCGTCTAACGGCCGAGCAGTGTCATGATGACGCGGCAGTTGAAGCTTGGGGTAAGCAGCTTGTTGAACAGCTAAACGCGAAAGAAGTAGGTGCAAGCCAATACAGCCTTGAAGTTGAAAAACACGAAGAGCTAGGCTTAAGCGTTCCTAAGATTGTGGTTCGTACTCATGGTGTGACTCATGAACACCTACTAAGCATCGATCTTATTAACTCTAAAGAGTTTGGTAAGCTAGCGGATCTTTCTGAAGCTCTTGATGGCTTGATTGAAGAAGGCGCTTACATTAAGCGTGGTGAGCGTACTCAAGAAGTTTCTAGCTTCGTTGATGCTCTGAACTGGTTAGTGAAAGAGTCTCGTCGTGGTCTAAGCCTACAGCGATACAAAGGTCTAGGTGAGATGAACCCTGATCAACTTTGGGAAACCACGATGGATCCTGAAACTCGCCGTATGATGCAAGTAACAATTGAAGACGCTGTTGGTGCTGATTTGTTGTTTACGACGCTAATGGGTGACCAAGTTGAACCTCGTCGTAACTTCATCGAAGAGAATGCACTGAAAGTAGCAAACCTAGACGTTTAGTCTCTTTGATACTTCGCTCTTTGGCTTAATTTCTGTGTCAGAGGTGCTCACATACATTCGTATGCTCCGCGCCTCTTCCTTGAACTAAAGCCAAATAGCTTCGTCTCAAAAAACTAAAATCATAAAAAAGCACTATCCTTTGGATGGTGCTTTTTTATGTTTGTAAGGTATTGAAAAATATTGAGTTGCAAAAATAATTGAAAATAACCCCTTGAAACTATTTTGCTCAATCCATATATCTATTTGTGAAGAGGATGACTGTCTTGCTCTACAAGAGAAGAAACAGAACCTTCATTACCGCTAACGAAGTATCGCTCAATAGAGGATAACTTTGGCAGCACACAACTTAAAAATTGATTCATTGCCATGTCCCAGCGTTGTCGCCAATAGAGGTGAAACCCGAGGAATGCGAATTGAATCTCTTAGCTGTTTACTGGGTCACACACAGGTTAGATCCAAGTAAAATTCGCAGCTAAGACTATTGCTTAATAAAAGGATAGCATTATGAGAACTGTAGATTTCACTCCACTTTACCGCAACGCAATCGGCTTCGATCGTCTATTCAACATGATGGAAGCGAACACATCGAAGAACTCTTCTGGCGGTTACCCTCCATACAACATCGAGCAAAAAGACGAGAATAACTACCGTATTACTATGGCAGTCGCTGGTTTTGCTGATGACCAATTAGATCTGACTCAGAAAGAGAACATGCTAATTGTGAAAGGTGAGCGTAAAGCAGAAGCAGAGAAAACCTTCGTATACCAAGGTATCGCAGAGCGCGATTTCGAGCGTAAATTCCAACTGGCAGACTACGTAAAAGTGGTAGGCGCAAGCATGGAAAATGGTCTTCTTCACATCGACCTAGAACGCGAAATCCCAGAAGCGATGCAACCACGTAAGATTGCTATCAATGGTAATAGCCTACTAGAAGGTTAATTACTGTTAGCTCCTTAGAGCTAAAAAATATCGGGAAGTAAAAGTGAAAGAGCACCTCATGAGGTGCTCTTTTTGTTTGTCCTATCAGTGTCATTCCATAGAGGGAGGAACGACCGAGTAGGGAATCTCTATTTGCTTTCGCTGTAAGCCTTTTTCACTTCTTCAGCAATGATAGCAATGCCTTTCTGCATCGCCTCATCATCTTGTACGTAGTTCATGCGTAAGCACTGGTGAGCATGATCCCACTCGTCTTCTTGACCGATAAAGAAGTATTCACCAGGAACAATCAATACGCCGCGAGCTTTAAGGCGGTCGTACAATTCCATTGTGGTGATCGGCAACTCATCAAACCATAGCCATAAGAAGATAGCGCCTTCAGGTTTGTGAATACGGAAGCGAGGGTCGTCGATAGCGTCTTGTAACAGTTCAACTGCACGTAGCGATTTGTCTTTGTAGAAAGGTTTGATCACCTCACTGCTCAAGCGTAGTAAATCACCTTTTTCAATCATGTGGTTGGCAATCGCAGGGCCGACGCTGTTTGGCGCTAAGCTGATGATGCCATTCATGTTGGTCAATGCTTGTGTTACTTCTTCACTCGCAATCACGATACCGCAACGCACACCCGGCAAACCAAGCTTAGAAAGGCTCATGCACAGAATGGTATTTTCATTCCAGAACGGTTCGACATCTTCAAAGATGATGTTTGGAAACGGCAGGCCGTAAGCATTGTCGATTAGCAGTGGGATGTTGTTTTCACGCGCCAGTTTATCCAGTTTACGTACTTCTTCGTCGGTCAGTACGTTGCCTGTTGGGTTGGTTGGACGAGATGCACAGATAGCCGCGACCGAGTCATCAACCTTTAGTTGTTCAAAATCGACGTGATATTTGAACTGGCGGTTTTCTAGCAGCTCAATCTCTGGGTGGTAAGAGATAAAGATATCGTCATCAATACCCGCGTCGCCGTAGCCGATGTATTCCGGTGCGATCGGCAGTAGGATTTTCTTGTGCGAACCGTCAGGCTGTTGGCCTGCTAGCAGGTTGAATAGGTAGAAGAAGCCACTTTGACTGCCATTAGTCAGGCTGATGTTCTTCTCGCTGATCTCCCAACCATAGGTCTCTTTCAGCATTGCCGCTAACGATTTGATGAAGCTGTCTTTACCCTGCGGACCATCGTAGTTGGCGAGGGTGGCGATGAGTTCTCCACTGGCGAGCATGTCGGCACTGGCTTGGTTAAAGTAATCGAGCATGGCTGGGATAGCGGCTGGGTTGCCACCACCGAGCATGATAGCGCCAGGAGTGCGCAGGCCATCATTCAAATCATCCATTAAACGAGTGATTCCAGAGTATCGATTAAACTTTTCGCCAAACTTAGAGAACTGCATTACTAATTTTACCTAATTCATTGTGATTGCTTGTTACGTGTCATTAAGGCAGACCTTATGTCTGCCATCAGTGTATTCCTTGAACATACCGCAATGTTTTTGCGACGCATAGCGCCAAATGCTCTAACACGTAAAAAACTTCTATAAAGTTTGGTTAATGAGTGACAGCTTGCTTATTGAACGTACCTTTAGCGATAAAAAAAGGAGAAGCCTAAGCTTCCCCTTGAGTTCCTTGTGTTTATGTTAATGAAGGTTTAGTTCGAACCGGTATAAACGACTAATACCTTGTCATCTTGGTATTGGCGTTCGAACGCATAGTAGCCCTTGCTGTTACGGATGATGTGCTTACCTTGGGCTACCGCTGGGTGGCGTTGGCGGAATTGGCCAAGCGCTTGCCAGTGTTCCAGCAGTTCTGCCCGTTCGCCAGTGATTTGATCCCAAGGCATGTCTGAGCGTGTGCCTTGCATTGGATCAGAACCCGTTGGGCCAAAGTCTCGGGCGATTTCATCGCCGTAATAGATCTGTACCGCACCGGGAGCCAGCATCAACGCGTTTGCAGCTTTGGTTTGTTTTGCAAAGTCACTGCCATGTTGTGTCCAGAATAGCGAGGTGTCGTGAGACGAAAGGTAACTCAGTACGTTGAACTCGCTGTCGTTGTTGATCTTCTCTGCGTATCGAAGGTAATCAGCATCAAGATCGGATAGGCACTTGAGCGCCTTTGGTGCGATATCACTCTGGAATTCAAAGTTGATGATCGAATCAAATCCGTTAGCGAAGTAATCTGATTTGACCACGCTGTGTGCCCATACTTCGCCAGTCATCCAGAAGGGTAAGTCATCCAAGGCCTTGTCTGGGTTGTTCTGTTTCCACTCGGCAAGTGCCTGGTTGGTGCTCTCTTTCAGTTCTGCCCATGCTTCGAGTTCAACGTGTTTAGCGGTATCGACCCTGAAACCATCGACACCATATTCGCGCACCCAATCCGATAACCAAGTGATTAAATGGTTACGAGGTGTTTTGAGTTCATCGGTCGCGCTGGTGGACTTATTGCGATAGAAATTAGGCAGCCCGATTGTCTCTGTCGACTCTGTTTTGAAATCGGGCAGATGCGCCAAAGACATGGTGAGGTTATTGTAGCCCGGAGAGTCATAGGCGCCGATATCGCTGCGTAGCCAAGCTTTGCCCCACCACTTTTCCCACGCTTCTTTGTCGCTGTAAGAGATGTAGTTGTTGAAGTAGTGCCAGTTCTGACCTTTGGCAGGTTGCCAATCTGTCCAGTTTTCGCCAAGTGTTTGTTTGGCTTCTTCGTCAGTTAGGTTGAGCTTACCAAAATCAAACTCTTGCATGTCGGCAAGCGTCGCATAGCCGGTGTGGTTCATTACCACATCCCAAACAACACGAATGCCTTTGCTATGCGCGGTATCGATGAAGGTTTTTAGCTCGTCTTCGGTGCCCATGTTGTCATCGAGCTTGGTCCAATCTTGATGGTAGTAGCCGTGGTAGCCGTAGTGTTTGAAGTCACCTCGATCACCGCCGCCAACCCAGCCGTGGATTTGCTCTAACGGAGACGTTATCCAGATAGCATTAGCACCGAGTGATTCTATGTAATCGAGTTTTTCGGTTAAGCCTGCCAAGTCACCACCGTGGAAGGTGCCGATTTCGTCTTGTCCATCTTGGCTGCGACCGTAACTGTTGTCGTTATCAGGATTACCATTGTGGAAACGGTCAGTCATTACGAAGTAAACCGTGGCGTTATCCCAACTAAAGTCAGCTTTGGTTTCTGGTTCTACTTTCTCAAGCAGCAGAACACCTTGGCTATTTTCTGCTGGCTGCATGGTGACGCTGCCATTCGTTACTGTGACTTGTTTGCCTGAAAGAGCGTCTCTAACCACGGTGCCATCATCAAAGGTTTGAGCAACGTCGATGATGGTTGGTTCGTCACTAGGAACCGGACAAGCAAAGCTTTGTACTTGTTGTTGCTTCGGCTTTATCTGAACGGTCAGTTCATTGGTTTGTGGGTTGAGCATAAACTGATAGGTGTTAGCGCGAAAGATCTTGATATCTAATTCAGACTTCTCGGCGCAGTCGTCTAGGCGAAGGGGTTTATTGAATTTGATGCGGTTTTCTTCAGCCAGCGCATAGTTGGTGCCACAGGTATTTTGAGTATCGCTGATAGAGAAGGTATAGCTACCTTTCGCGAGTTCCTGTTCTGCAATCACGGTGCCTTTACCGGATGATTCGAATACGACAGTGTCGTTATCAATTGTCAGTAATAGGTTGTTGTCACTGGTTTGGCTGCATGCGCTGAGTGCGAGTATTGAAAGCGCGAGTACTGTTTTTTTCATTGTTCCCTTCCCCTGAATAAACAGGTCAGTTATAGCAAACAATGCCCTCTACAGTCTGAGTGCTGTTTCATTCAGTTAATCAATAAGACATCTACAAACAAATGCTTGGTTCACAAAAACAAAAAGGGAAGCTTTCGCTTCCCTTTGGGTGTTTACCGTTAATTACTCAGAGTATGACTTAGAGTAATTGTCTCACTTGTGCTTATTTTTGCAGTAGAGAGATGTCAGCAATCTGTAGGAACAGGTTACGTAGGTTGTTCAGTAGCGTTAGACGGTTCTTCTTAAGCGCTTCGTCATCAGCCATCACCATTACGTTATCGAAGAATGCATCAACTGGTTCACGTAGATCAGCAAGCTTGCTTAGGGCTTCTTGGTAGTTACCTGTTGCGAATGCTGGTTCTAGTGCTTCCGTCATTACTTCAACGTTTTCAGCCAGTGCTTTCTCTGCGTCTTCTTGAAGAAGCGTTAGGTCGATTTCAGCTGGTAGCTCGCCATCGAATTTCGCAAGGATATTACCTACACGCTTGTTCGCTGCTGCTAGTGCTTCTGCTGCTTCCAGTTCACGGAAGTGAGAAACCGCTTTAACACGTTGGTCAAAGTCAGCAGGCTTAGTTGGACGACGTGCTAGTACCGCTTGGATGATATCAACGCTGAAACCAGCATCTTGGTACCATGCGCGGAAACGACCTAGCATGAAGTCGATAACGTCAGCTTCTACGTTTTTGTTAGTCAGCTTGTCGCCTAGTAGCTCTTTCGCTTTGCCGATCAGATCGGTTAGGTCTAGGTTGTAGCCGTTTTCAACGATGATACGTAGCACACCTAGAGACGCACGACGAAGTGCAAATGGGTCAGAACCTTTTGGTGCTTGGCCAATACCGAAGATACCTACGATAGTGTCTAGCTTGTCTGCCATTGCTACTGCTGAAGAGATACCCGTGCTTGGTAGATCGTCACCCGCGAAACGAGGCATGTATTGCTCGTAAAGTGCCAGTGCAACTTGCTCGTCTTCACCGTCGTGAGTCGCGTAGTGCATGCCCATCACACCTTGAGTATCCGTAAATTCGAATACCATAGAGGTCATTAGGTCACACTTAGCCAGTAGGCCTGCGCGCTTAGACTTTTCAACGTCAGCATCGATTTGCTCAGCAATGTAGCCTGCAAGCTCTGTGATGCGGTCTGTTTTGTCTTTGATAGTACCCAATTGCTTCTGGAAGATAGCCTGGTCTAGTTCAGCAAGACGGTCGATAAGCGGGCGCTTACGGTCTGTGTTGAAGAAGAATTCAGCATCAGCAAGACGTGGGCGTACCACTTTCTCGTTACCTTCGATAACGTGACGAGGCTCTTTAGACTCGATGTTCGATACGAAGATGAAGTTCGGTAGTAGCTTCTTGTTGTCATCGTAAACAGGGAAGTACTTTTGGTCACCCTTCATGGTGTAAACTAAAGCTTCAGAAGGGACTTTTAGGAACTCTTCTTCAAACTTCGCTGTCAGTACGACTGGCCATTCAACCAGAGACGTTACTTCTTCAACAAGGTCATCTTCTAGGTCAGCTGTACCGCCAACCGCAGCTGCCGCTTTTTGCGAATCAGCAAGGATGATCGCTTTACGCGCTTCGTAATCTGCCATTACTTTACCGCGCTCTTCTAGGATCGCAGGGTATTGGTCAGCAGAGTCGATTGTGAACTCTTGTTCGCCCATGAAACGGTGGCCACGGATAGTACGAGCAGATGCTACGCCTAGGATTTCGCCTTCAACAAGCTCATCACCTAGTAGTACTGTCAGTGTTTTTACTGGACGGATAAATTGAATGTCTGAGTTACCCCAGCGCATTGCTTTAGGAATTGGTAGGCCAGCCAGTGCTTTCGCAGCAATGTCCATCACCAATTCTTGAACTGGTTTGCCAGCTACTTCTTGTTTGAAAAGAAGCCACTCGCCTTTGTCTGTTTTCAGACGGTCAGCTTGCTCAACAGTAATACCGTTACCACGAGCCCAACCTTGTGCCGCTTTGGTCGCGTTGCCTTCAGCATCGAATGCCACAGAAACAGCAGGGCCACGTTTCTCAACCACTTTGTCTGCTTGGCCTTCAGCCAGTGCAGTTACTTTAAGTGCTAGACGACGAGGTGCTGCGTACCACTTGATGCCTTCGTGAGAAAGCTCAGCCGTTTTAAGACCTGCTTCAAAGTTAGAAGCAAACGCTTCTGCTAGAGAACGAAGTGCTGTTGGTGGAAGCTCTTCCGTACCCAGTTCAATTAGAAAATTCTTCGCCATGATTATTTACCTTCCTTCTTACACATTGGGAAGCCAAGCGCTTCACGTGACGCGTAGTACGCTTCAGCAACTGATTTAGTCAGGTTGCGGATACGAAGGATGTAACGTTGACGCTCTGTTACAGAGATAGCTTTGCGCGCATCAAGGATGTTGAATGCGTGACCTGCTTTTAGAATGCGCTCGTAAGCTGGAAGCGGCAGTGGCTTCTCAAGCTCAAGTAGCTCTTTACACTCTTTCTCGCACTGGTCGAAGAAAGTGAATAGGAAATCTACGTCTGCGTGCTCGAAGTTGTACGTCGATTGCTCAACTTCGTTTTGGTGGAAGATGTCACCGTAAGTCACGTTAGAACCGTCTGGTGCTACGTTCCATACTAGGTCGTAAACAGAATCTACTTCCTGGATGTACATTGCTAGACGCTCGATACCGTAAGTGATCTCGCCAGTTACTGGCTTACACTCAAGGCCGCCAACCTGTTGGAAGTAAGTAAACTGAGTTACTTCCATGCCGTTTAGCCATACTTCCCAACCAAGGCCCCATGCGCCTAGTGTTGGGTTTTCCCAGTTATCTTCAACGAAGCGAATGTCGTGAACAAGTGGGTCAACACCAAGAACCTCTAGGGAGCCTAGGTACAACTCTTGGATATTGTCTGGCGATGGTTTTAGCGCTACTTGGAATTGGTAGTAGTGCTGCAGACGGTTCGGGTTTTCACCGTAACGGCCATCGGTCGGACGACGAGAAGGTTGAACGTAAGCTGTAGACATTGGCTCTGGGCCAAGTGCTCGTAGACATGTCATTGGGTGAGAGGTGCCTGCACCTACTTCCATATCTAGAGGTTGAACAATGGTACAACCGTTTTGAGCCCAGTAATCCTGCAGCGCGAGGATCATTCCCTGGAAGGTTTTGATATCGTATTTTTGCATAGTCAGGTTCGCGCGATTCTTTTAAATGAATGAGAAAAATAACCTCTGAGTATACCGAGATATTCGTAAAGCGAGTAGGGGTAATCTTGTTTAATTAGTGGTCTAAAATGTCGTTTAGTGGATTTTTGTGCCTTTAATGTTTGTTTTTCGGCACAAGTGGATATTTTGATAACTTTGACACTTGTGTTTGAAAGCATGGGCTATTAAAATCTCGCGGTCTTTGGGGAGTAGCTTACTTATTCATATCCTATTGAATGAGTTCGTTCGTCAACATAATTGATGCAAAATCATCATGGCGTTCGAGGCAACCACCACCTTGGTGGTGCTTAGCAAGACCATAGACAAGCATCGTGAACCGGGATGGGGCGCGAGGTTTGTCTTTGGTTAAATATAATAATCCCCATCCCAAATGAGCATGTCGTGAGCGTTTTAGCAATTTCAATTACAACTGTCGCCTTAGCCGAGATCGGTGATAAGACTCAGTTGCTATCTCTTTTATTAGCCAGTCGATATCGCAAGCCGATACCTATCATCGCAGCTATCTTCTTTGCCACCATTGCCAATCATGCCCTTGCAGCATGGCTCGGGGTCGTGGTTGCTGATTATCTTTCACCTGAAGTATTAAAGTGGGTGCTGGTGGTCAGTTTCATTGCGATGGCTGGCTGGATTTTGATTCCCGATAAGTTAGATGACGATGAACAGATCTCAAACCGAGGACCGTTTGTCGCCAGTTTTATCGCTTTCTTTATTGCTGAGATCGGCGATAAAACCCAAATTGCGACCTCTATCCTAGGGGCTCAATATGCGGATGCATTAGCGTGGGTGATTCTGGGTACTACGATCGGTATGCTGCTGGCGAATGTGCCTGTGGTGATCATCGGTAAGCTCTCTGCGGATAAGATGCCGCTTGATCTGATTCGTAAGATCACAGCCTTGCTATTCGTGGGTTTAGCTATCGCTGCTGCTTTCTATTAACAGGTGGTATTGAGTCTTATTATACTCAATCAGTAGAGTAATGTGTTGTAGGTCATACTCTTACAGTATTGTGGGGTTTATCGAGCGAATGGACATATAACTGTCATACTTGTCATGATATTTTAATCTTGTGAGTTAAGAACACGAGGGCATGATTATGTTGACGCGTTATATGGGTATTACTCCACAAAGCCAAAGTTATCTATTTACTTTTGGTCTTGCACTTACACTGTTAGGCATGGTGTTGACGGACATGTGGCTGCCAATGGTCGCGGGTGCCATCATCATGACTGCACTTGCGGTAGAGGCTTGGATTCGGGTCGCGCATATTATTCCGATGCGCAAAGATATCCGAGAAATTCAGCATCAGCTGGAGCATCTGCAAAACAAATCTAGAAGCGAATAAACAAAAAGCCGCTCGTACTCTGAGTTCTGTTTAAGAACATAAGGTACGAGCGGCTTTTTTGATACTTGATAGTCGGTGGGGCGTTACGCCTCCAATCCCTTTCTGATCAAATACTGGTAAGGCAACGTTTCTGTTGCTTGGCCTACCAACTGGTGATCCATGAATCGACAAAAGCTCGGAATATCTCGAGTTGTCGAAGGATCGTCAGCTTTTACCAGTAACACATCGCCATCCTGCATGTTTCTAATTGTCTTCCTGACCATCATTACTGGTTCCGGGCAACGCAGGCCTTCAGCTTCTAAAGTATGGGTTGCCAGTTCAGGTTTGAATGTCATGGTTTGTATCTCTATATCTATCTAACGAGTGAATAATACGTCTGCAGAAAAAATATGCAATAAATGCTTGGCAAACAGAATCATTTCCTATAACTTAGTTAACAAGTTGATAACAACTTGAAGCAAAGGCAACTAGCTAAGGAGTGGCGATGTTGACAGGATTAGATAGATTAACAATTTATTCGGTTCTCTGTTTTATTTCTTTTTGTGCGTTAGTACTACGCTCATCGACAGAGACCTCACTGATGCCTATTTTTGGCATAGTAGCAACGATTATTGGTATTTGGGTAGAGATGCGCCGTTGGCAAGGCATAGCCGAAGAGCAAGAGCACTAACCCGAATACAGCAAGCGAATTCCGATACGACAACATTCCGACACTATCCCCAAATTTTCTTGGGCTTCCCCGCGTAATTGCGGGATTTTTTTTATCTAAAGCATGCTATAAACAACTTAGTGACTAATGGCAATCGTATACAGCTAGGTAAGTGGCGTGGAATTAGAAGACATCTATCGTAGAGACCTTAATTTATTGGTCGCTTTAAAGGTATTGATTGAAGAGGGCAGCGTAAGCCAGGCCGCGCTTCGTCTTAACTTAAGCCAATCCGCAACCAGTCGAGTATTAGGGCGTTTAAGAGAATTACTAAACGATCCGTTGTTTACACGTCAAGGTCAGCACCTTATTCCTACCAAGAAAGCACTCGAGATCAGTCAGCGTATTGATCAGCCTTTGGAGTCTTTTCGCCAATTGCTGAGTCCGAGTGACTTTGACCCTTACTATTGCAGCGAACGTTTTCTGATCGCTACCACCGATTATGCGATGCAAACCATCTTGCCTTATGCGTTGCCTAAGATTTATGAACAAGCACCCAATATCTCTTTGGAGTTTGCTCCGTTGCAGCATGAGCATTTGTTTAAACAGCTCAGCACCGAACGCGTTGATATGGCGATCTGTCGTCCGAGTGGCAGCATTGCACCACTTCATCAAGAAGTCTTGGGGCCGGTTGGTGTGTCGTGTCTGTTATCTAAAAACCATCCATTAGCCGATCAACCTTTAAGCCTTGAAGACTATGTTTCACTCCCACATGCGATGATTGCGATCAGTGATGGTGTTAAGGCTTTATTAGACAACGCGTTAGCCAATCAACAGCCTCGTAAAATGGTGTTGCGTGCTTATCACCTTGAAGCTGCATTGGCGATTGTTGATAGAATGCCGTTGGTGATTACTGTGCCTGCTGATTTGGCTTATTTGGTAGCAGAGCGTTATGACTTGGTTGTTAAGCCATTACCATTTGAATTTATGCCGTTTGATTACTCACTGATCTGGCACTCGCGTTGCGATTCTTCTGCTTCACAACAATGGTTAAGAAGAGTGGTAAAAGAAGAGTGTGGTGAGTTGATTCAAAAACGGATTGCGGATGTCGGTTTGGGTTAACCGGATCTGAGTCTGAGTTCACTTGACCCGAATGACAAAAACGCAAAAGGGCTGATAAAAATCAGCCCTTTGTTGTTTTGGGTTATCCAAGCCTAAAGCTGTTGCTTAAGGTTTGATAACTTTATGTTTGAGAGCCTATAGTTTAATGACTACGCGACCAGTGATTTGACCGTTAGTGATGTCTTCTGCTGCTTGAATTGCACCGTCTAAAGACACTTCTTTGGTTGCTTGAGCGTAGAAAGATTCTGGTAGTAGCTCAGCCAGTTGTTCCCACGCTTTAATACGTTTTTCACGAGGGCACATTACAGAATCAACACCTTGTAGGCGAACGTTACGCAGAATGAATGGCATTACCGTGGTTGGTAAGTCAAAACCGCCTGCTAGACCACACATCGCAACCGCACCGTTGTAATCAATTTGCGCCAATACTTTCGCAAGCACTTTGCTGCCTACCGTATCGATAGCGCCAGCCCACAGTTGTTTTTCTAGTGGCTTAGCTGGTTCTTCTAGTTCAGCACGCTCTACAATACGTGTCGCGCCTAGTGATTTAAGTAGTTCACCGTTTACAGAAGCACGGCCAGTCACTGCTGCCACTTTGTAGCCCAGTTGGTTTAGTAGAGTGATAGATACGCTACCTACACCGCCACTTGCGCCGGTAACTAGGATTTCACCGTCTTCTGGTTTGATGCCTGCATCTACGATAGCTTGCACACAAAGCATTGCCGTGAAGCCTGCTGTACCGATCGCCATGACTTTCTTAGCGTCTAGACCTTTAGGCATTGGCACTAACCAATCACCGTTTAGGCTCGCTTTTTCAGCCATGCCGCCCCAGTGACCTTCACCAACACCCCAACCCGTTAAAACAACTTCGTCGCCTGCTTTGTAGCGTGGGTCATCAGATTGTGAAACCACACCTGAAAGGTCGATACCAGGAACCATAGGGAAGTTACGAACAATGCGCCCTTTACCTGTAATCGCCAAACCATCTTTGTAGTTCAAAGAAGAGTAGCTAACATCAATCTTCACGTTACCTTCTGGTAATTGAGATTCTTCAATTTGAGAAACTGACGCGATAGTTTTTTTGTCTTCTTGGTTTAGTACAAGTGCTTTAAACATGATCTGCTCCGTGGAGGAATATTAGGAAACTGAAGTAACTTTAGTTGAATCATCCGAGAAAAAATAATGAAACATCAACATTGAATATATGCGTTTTGTGCATAGATGTCAGGGTTGGTTTTTCTCTCGTTGAGTTCGCTGAACGCAATCGATGCATTGTTGGATGCCAAGCAATAAAAAGTGCAGCTATATAAATATAGCTGCACAAAAGATTACCCTTCAAATATTACAGTCAGTAAACGCTATGGGCGTTCAAATACCGTTGCAATACCTTGGCCTAAACCAATACACATAGTCGCCAAGCCGTATTTCACGTCTTGTGCTTCCATCAGGTTGATTAGCGTCGTCGAGATACGAGAACCAGAACAGCCTAGTGGGTGACCCAGAGCAATCGCACCGCCGTTAAGGTTTACTTTCTCGTCAACAACATCCAGTAGACCTAAGTCTTTAGCACAAGGTAGAGATTGAGCAGCAAACGCTTCGTTTAACTCAATCACACCCATGTCTTCAATGGTTAGTCCTGCACGTTTAAGTGCTTTTTGGGTTGCTGGTACTGGGCCGTAACCCATGATTGAAGGATCGCAGCCAGCGATAGCCATAGACTTCACGCGAGCGCGAATCTTAAGGCCAAGTGCGTTAGCTTTCTCTTCGCTCATGATAAGCATTGCAGAAGCACCATCAGACAGAGCTGATGAAGTACCTGCTGTTACTGTGCCGTTTGCTGGGTCAAATACCGGACGCAGCTGGGATAAGCCTTCAACTGTTGTCTCTGGGCGAATGACTTCGTCGTAATCCAGAGTGAACAGAGAACCGTCTGCAGCGTGAGCTTCGGTTGGCAGGATTTCATTTTTGAAACGACCTTCAACCGTAGCTGCTTGAGCGCGAGCATGTGAGCGTGCTGCGAATGCATCTTGGTCTTCACGGCTAATACCGTGCATTTTGCCTAACATCTCAGCGGTTAGCCCCATCATGCCGGCCGCTTTTGCTACGTGTTTTGACATGCCTGGGTGAAAATCAACACCATGGTTCATTGGTACGTGGCCCATGTGCTCCACACCACCAATCAGGCAGATTTCAGCATCACCAACCATGATAGAGCGAGTTGCATCATGCAAAGCTTGCATAGATGAACCACATAAACGGTTGACTGTTACAGCACCAATCTCAATCGGTAGACCAGCAAGCAAGGCAGCGTTACGTGCAACGTTGAAGCCTTGCTCTAGTGTTTGTTGTACACAACCCCAGTAAATATCTTCAATTTCGACAGGGTTTACTTCTGGGTTGCGCTCTAAAATGCCTTTCATCAAATGTGCAGACAGATCTTCAGCACGAGTGTGACGGAAAGCTCCACCTTTGGAACGTCCCATTGGGGTGCGAAGGCAATCAACAACAACTACATTTTTCATTTTGCTATTCCTTTTCCAAATGTGGGTTACAGAGAACTGGCTTGTTGGCTGTCGTAAAAGCTTTCGCCCTTCGCTGCCATATCAAGCAATAGCTGAGGAACTTGGTACATTGCACCTAAGTCTTGGTAGCCTTTCGCCATTTCAACGAAGTTACCAATGCCCACACTGTCTAAGTAGCGGAATACGCCGCCTCTAAATGGAGGGAAGCCTAAACCGTAAACCAGTGCCATATCCGCTTCTTGCGGTGTCGCGATAATGCCTTCTTCTAGACAAAGCACCACTTCGTTGATCATTGGAATCATCACGCGCTGGATAATTGTTTGGTCATCAAAATCTTGTGGTGCTTGACATACGTCAGCCAAGATAGGAAGAATGTCTTCAGAGAAGGTCTTCTTCGGACGACCACGCTTGTCTACGCTGTATGTGTAGAAACCGCTACCGTTTTTCTGACCGTATTTTTCAGCAACGTAAAGTGCATCAATCGCATCACGACCTTCTTTGCCCATACGCTCTGGGAAACCTTGCGCCATCACAGCTTGTGCGTGGTGTGCAGTGTCTAGGCCTACAACGTCTAGTAAGTAAGCCGGGCCCATTGGCCAACCGAACTTGCGCTCCATCACTTTATCGATCTTAGTGAAATCAGCACCGTCGCGTAGCAACATGCTGAAACCGCCAAAGTAAGGGAAAAGTACACGGTTAACGAAGAAGCCTGGGCAGTCGTTTACAACGATTGGGGATTTACCCATCTTCGCTGCGTAAGCAACCACGCGATTGATGGTCTCTTCTGAAGTTTGTTCACCACGGATGATCTCAACCAAAGGCATGCGATGCACAGGGTTAAAGAAGTGCATGCCACAGAAGTTTTCTGGGCGCTTCAGTGATTTCGCTAACAGGTTGATCGGAATTGTAGAGGTGTTTGATGTTAGAACCGTGTCTTCACCAACCAAACCTTCCACTTCGCTCAGTACTGCTGCTTTTACTTTCGGGTTTTCTACTACTGCTTCAACAATCACATCCGACTGTTCTACACCCGCGTAATGCAGGCTTGGAGTAATAGAAGACAGAATGCCTGCCATCTTGAATCCATCTAGGCGACCGCGTGATAAGCGTTTATTCAACAGCTTAGAAGCTTCGTTCATACCAAGATCAAGCGATGCTTGTGCGATGTCTTTCATCATCACTGGCACGCCCTTCAATGCTGACTGGTAAGCAATACCGCCGCCCATGATGCCAGCACCAAGTACCGCAGCACGTTCAGTCGCTTTATTTGCAGATTTACCAGCCTGTTTTGCTAAGCCTTTAATGTATTGGTCATTTAAGAACAGGCCAACCAGAGCTTTCGCTTCTTCAGATTTTGCTAGCTTAACGAAGTGTTTACGTTCGATGTCGAGTGCTGCATCGCGATCGCTGCGTGCTGCTTCTTCAATCGCAATCACAGAAGTAATCGGAGCTGGGTAGTGAGGCCCTGCTTTTTGAGCAACTAAGCCCTTCGCCATGGTAAAGCTCATCATCGCTTCGAGTTTGCTTAGTGAAAGCGCTGATGTTTTTTGTTTACGGCGTAGCTGCCAGTCTAATTTTTCATTGGCAGCCAGAGAAACGGTATTGATTGCCGATTCTAGTAACTGGTCTGTTTCAACAATCGCATCTAACAAGCCAACTTTAAGCGCTTCATCTGCACGGCATGCTTTGCCTTGCGTGATAATTTCCATTGCGCTGTCAGCACCGATAACACGAGGTAGGCGCACACAACCACCAAAACCAGGCATGATGCCAAGCTTGGTTTCAGGTAGGCCAATGCTGGTGGTCTTGTCACCGATACGGAAATCAGTAGCGAGTACACATTCACAGCCGCCGCCAAGGGCATGGCCACGCATCATTGAAAGAGTTGGGACAGGGAGGTCTTCGAGCTTGCTGAAGATTGAATTAGCGAATCTTAACCATTCATCAAGTTCTGCTTCTGGCTTAGCAAATAGGCCAAGAAATTCAGTGATGTCTGCGCCTACAATGAACGCGTCTTTGTTTGAAGTTAAGATTAAACCACGTAATCCTGCGTGAGCATTAAGAGCATCTAACGCTTTGTCTAGTGATTCTAAAGTAGCAAGGTCGAGTTTGTTTACAGAGGCTGGTGCACAGAAGCTTAATTCCGCAATACCATCTTGTAATTCCTTTACCTGTAGGGTGTTAGCTTGGTAAATCATTGTCTATCTCCATGACATACAATCCACGATTGTTTGAGAGAATCTTGTTATCTTTCTATTATTGTAGAATACCTGGTAAGACCAGTTATCTTAGTCTGTACCTCTGCTTGATTAATTTCAATACATTTTTTAAACAATTGTTTAACATTGTGCGATGGCACAGATCCTCTAACCCTTATTATTCACGCGTGATACACTTCGTCGCTCTTATTAACTAAGTTAACGATATGAATGAACAGCCTTATTTAATACCTTCTGCGTCGGCTCTGTTTGAAGAAGAGATAAAAAAGAGCGTCTTTATTACGCATCTTGCTCATACTCCAAGTGTTGAAGCTGCAAAACAGTTCGTAGAACAGGTGAAAAAAGAGCATTCTTCAGCACGACATAACTGTTGGGGTTTTGTTGCTGGTCGACCTGAAGACTCAATGCTTTGGGGTTTCAGTGATGATGGTGAACCCTCGGGTACAGCGGGTAAGCCTATCTTGGCGCAACTATCGGGCTCTGGTGTCGGTGAATTAACGGCTGTTGTGACGCGCTACTCTGGCGGAATTAAGCTTGGAACCGGCGGTTTGGTTAAGGCTTACGGCGGTGGCGTACAACAAGCTCTCAAGCTGCTTCAAACTATCGAGAAAAAAATAACCACAAAATTACGGCTAGAGTTAGACTATGGCTTTGTGCCGATCGCACAATCCATCATGGCTCAGCATCAGGCTGTTGAGGTCCAAGCGGATTATGGTGTTCAAGTTGAGCTTATTATTGAAATAGAGCTCCTTCAGGTAGATTCGTTTACCCAAACCATGATCAATAAAAGCGGTGCTAAGGCACTGGTAACGAAAGTCAAAGACAACTAGGAAGTGTGAAGCATTTCGCTTCGTTCAATAGCTCATGCAATTTCGCTCAATTATTCGAATCGTCGGATTATTATTAGCACTTTTTAGTGTATCAATGCTTGCTCCTGCGCTCGTCGCACTGATCTATCGAGATGGTGCGGGTGTGCCATTTGTGACGACCTTCTTCGTTCTCTTATTCTGTGGAGCAACTTGCTGGTTTCCAAACCGACGTTATAAGCATGAATTGAAAGCGCGTGATGGCTTTTTGATTGTTGTTCTGTTTTGGACGGTAATCGGTAGTGCGGGTGCGCTGCCGTTTTTGATCGCCGATAACCCCAATGTGTCGGTAACCGATGCTTTCTTCGAATCCTTCTCTGCATTAACTACGACAGGTGCGACCGTAATTGTCGGCCTCGATGATCTGCCTAAGGCGATTCTTTTTTATCGTCAGTTCCTACAATGGTTTGGTGGTATGGGTATCATCGTATTAGCGGTAGCTATCCTCCCTGTTCTGGGTATCGGTGGTATGCAGTTATATCGTGCTGAAATCCCGGGTCCAGTAAAAGATAGCAAGATGACTCCGCGTATTGCTGAAACGGCAAAAGCGCTTTGGTACATCTACCTGAGCTTAACCATTGCTTGTGCAGTGGCGTTTTGGCTTGCTGGGATGAGCTTCTTTGATGCCATCAGTCATAGCTTCTCTACTATTGCGATTGGTGGCTTCTCGACTCACGATGCGAGCATGGGGTATTTCAATAGCCCTGCGATCAACATGATTACAGTTGTGTTCCTTCTTATATCCGCATGTAACTATTCGCTTCACTTTGCTGCATTTGCTTCAGGTGGTGTGCATCCTAAGTATTATTGGAAAGATCCTGAGTTCCGCGCCTTTATCTTTATTCAGGCAGTACTGTTCTTGGTTTGTTTCTTATTACTGCTCAATCATCACTCTTATGATTCGTACTACGATGCTTTCGACCAAGCCTTGTTCCAAACCGTGTCTATCTCTACGACCGCGGGTTTTACAACGACGGGTTTCTCAGAGTGGCCATTGTTCTTACCCGTACTGCTTTTGTTCTCTTCTTTTATAGGGGGATGTGCAGGTTCTACGGGTGGTGGTATGAAAGTGATTCGAATCTTACTACTTACTCTGCAAGGTGCTCGTGAAATGAAGCGTCTTGTTCACCCACGGGCTGTCTATACCATCAAGGTTGGCGGTTCTGCACTACCACAACGTGTTGTAGATGCGGTCTGGGGCTTCTTCTCTGCATACGCATTAGTGTTTGTGGTTTGTATGCTGGCTCTTATTGCAACTGGTATGGACGAGTTGAGTGCTTTCTCTGCGGTAGCGGCGACATTAAATAACCTTGGCCCGGGCCTTGGTGAAGTCGCGGTGCACTTTGGCGATGTGAACGACAAAGCAAAATGGGTACTTATCGTATCTATGCTGTTTGGCCGATTAGAAATCTTCACCTTATTAATCTTATTGACCCCTACGTTTTGGCGTAGCTAAGGACAACATTGTGGCAAAAGTTCTATTTTTGTATTCAAGCCGTGAAGGGCAGACCAAGAAAATCTTGAACTATATAAAAGAAGAAATGAGTGAGTTCGAATGTGAGCTTCAAGATCTGCACACTATTGGCAAGGTGGATTTTGCTCAGTACGACAGAGTGTTGATTGGCGCATCGATTCGTTATGGCCACCTTAATAAGAAGCTATATCAATTTATTGATGCCAACCTTACTCAGTTGCAATCAAGCAAGGTTGCGTTCTTCTGTGTTAACTTAACGGCGCGTAAAGAAGACCAAGGCAAAGATACACCAGAAGGCAGTGCGTATATTAAGAAGTTCCTTACCAAGTCTCCATGGCAGCCGACTTTAATCGGTGTATTTGCAGGTGCCCTCTATTACCCACGTTATAACTGGTTCGATAGAACCATGATCCGCTTTATTATGAATATGACAGGTGGTGAAACGGATACAACGAAGGAAGTTGAGTACACAAACTGGGAAAAAGTCTCTTTGTTCACTGAAAAACTGAAGAATATGTAAGATAAAAGCCTACTTTTGAGGCGTTTTGAGTTCTTTTTAATCGAACGAATAAAAAAACGAAAAAAACTTAAAAAAGGGCTTGCCAGTGTGATCGAAATCTCTATAATGCCACCTCGCTGACACGGGATGGCTTCTTAGGAAACCAGAACGAATCAGCAAGCCAAATTAGCCAAGCCAAGCGCTTGAAAAAAGTTTTGAAAATAGTGGTTGACACTAAAACTTAAATCGCTA